>JALZCN010000057.1 GCA_030863045.1 Actinomycetota bacterium
GCTCGGAGCCGCCTTCCGGGGCGAACGTCAAGCCGGAGCGGCGGCCGTTGCGGGAAATCTCGTTGGCGAGGTCGATGTTGAAGGCGTCCACCCGGGTCGACGGCAGGCTCAGACTGGTTCCGCTGCCCTCGTAGCGGTCGGCCAAACCCTTGGTGATCTCGCTGATCTCCGAGTGGTCCGCGCTGGACAGCGACAACAGCCCGACCTCGCTGTACCCGCTGGCTTTGAGGCCCCGCTCGACCATCTCGCCGATCCCGTGGATCGACCGTTCCCGGACCGGGCGGGTGATCATGCCAGCCTGGCAGAACCGGCAGCCGCGGGTGCAGCCACGAAAGATCTCCACACTCATCCGCTCGTGCACGCTCTCCGCGATGGGCACCAACGGCTGCTTGGGGTAAGGCCAGTTGTCGAGGTCCATCGTGGTGCGTTTGGCCACCCGCCGAGGGACCCGTGCGGTGTTGGGTGCGACCTCGGCGATCCCGCCGTCGGGAACGTAACTGACGTCATAGCTGCCCGGCAGGTAAACCCCGTCCGCCTCGGCCAACCGGCCCAGCAGCTCCTGACGGCCTCCCGGGCGTCCCTGCTCCTTCCAACCTCGCAGGATTGCGGTGACCTCCAGGACGACCTCCTCACCGTCGCCCAACACCGCAGCATCGATGAAATCCGCGATCGGCTCCGGATTGAATGCCGCGTGGCCGCCGGCGATAACGACGGGATGGTCGTCGGTGCGCTGCGTGGCGTGCAGCGGGATCCGGGCCAGGTCCAGTGCGGTGAGCAGGTTGGTGTATCCCAGTTCGGTGGCGAAGGAGACGCCGAGCAGGTCGAAACCCCCGACCGGTCGGTGCGACTCCACCGTGAACTGCGAAACGCCGTGCTCGCGCATCAGCTGTTCAAGGTCAGGCCAGACCGCGTAGGTTCGCTCAGCGAGCACATCTGGCTGCTCGTTGAGGACCTCGTAGAGAATCATGATTCCCTGGTTGGGCAGCCCGACCTCGTAGGCGTCCGGGTACATCAAGGCCCACCGCACCGTGGTGGTGTCCCAGTCCTTCAGCGTGGCGTTGAGCTCGCCTCCGTCGTTCTGCACCGGCTTGGACACGCGGGACAGCTGTGGCTCGAGCTGGTCGAACACGGACGTGACTGACATGCCATTCAGCCTAGTTGGCCGCCCTTCAAGTACCACCAACCCGCCGTCGCAGCTGTCACGGGTTGCACGCCGCGTTGGTAGCGGTTGTGGACACCGCTGGGGCGGGTTGGTAGCTCTTGAAGAGCTTCCTACCGCAGGAGGAGGATTTTCAGGCGGCGGGAGGCTACTACGACGCCCACTGTGGCCATCACCGCGAAATACGTCACGTGTCCGAGCATGGACCAATCGACGACGCCTGTGGTCAAACCGCGCATCAGGGTCACCGCGTGGTAGAGCGGGAACGCCTGCACCAACCATTGCAATGCCGGGGGGTACACCGACAGCGGGAAGAAGGTGGCGGAGAACAGGAACATCGGCAGTACCGCCAGCTGCACCAGGTCGAAGTCCTGCCAAGAGCGCATGAAGGTGGTGGCAGCGATCCCGATCGACGCAAATGCGAACGCCACGAACAGCGCGGCGGGCAGCGCCAGTAACGCCCACGGCGAGAAGATCAACCCCGTGGCCAGCATGATCGAGAGGAAGGCCGCCGCGTACATCCCGCCCCGGATCAGCGCCCAACCGATTTCGCCCAGCGCGATGTCCACTGGACCCAGTGGCGTGGCGAGCACCGCGTCGTAGAGCTTCGCGTACTTCAGCTTGATGAAGAAGCTGAACGTGGCGTCGTACACCGCCCCATTCATCGCCGACGCGGCCAGCAGGCCGGGAGCGATGAACGCCGAGTAGCTCAGCTGTCCAGCTGGCCCCGCCACCTCGCCGACCAGGCTACCCAGCCCCTGGCCCATCGCCACCAGGAAGAACAGCGGCTCGAAGAACCCGGAGACGAATGCCAACCAGACGGTCCGTGACGCCAGCGACGAGCGCACAACGATCATCCGAGCCCGACCGGCGTACAGGGCCGGTGGTAACAGCCACACCAGCAGCCCACTCCGGGAGGTGCCGACCTCTCGCAGCGTGCTCATCGAGTCAACTTCACCCGGAACTGCCAACGCGCCAGCAATACGCCCACCATCAACCACGCCATCAGGTATGTGGTGTGGCCTGCTGCGGGCCACAGCCCAAGCGTGCCGAGCGCGGCGCCGCGGGCCAGTTCGGTGCCGTGCCACAGCGGGCTGATCCAGGCCAACGGCTGGATCACCGCCGGTAGCTGGGAGATCGGGAAGAAGGTCCCGGAGAACAAGGTCATCGGCAGCACCACGAACCGGAACACGGCCGCAAACGCACCCCCTTCCTGCTCCTGAGCCGCCGCGAAGGCCACCAGTGGCGCGCTGAACGCCATACCGCACAGCACGGCGAAGACCAACGCGGCCAGCACGCCGGGCCCACTGGCCACACCGAACACCGTGATCACCAGTAGGTAGGCCGCGCCGGACAGGGTGAGCCGCAATGCGATCCAGGCGAGTTGCCCGACGGCCAGCTGACTGGGGGTGATTGGGGTGGCCGCGACGGCCTCGTACGTGCGCCGCCACTTGAATGCCGACAGGATCGGGTAGGTCGACTCGAAGGCCGCGCTCTGGACCGCCCCTACCGCCAACAGCGCGGGCGCCAGATACATCAGGTAAGACACACCGCCCGTGGCCTGTGCGGCGCGGCCACCAGCGTCGATCAGCTGGCCGAAGCCGACCCCGAAGGCCACCAGGAACAGCACCGGCTGCAGCAGGCTGGAGACGGCCGTGGCCCGCCAGTTGCGGCGGTACCACGTCCACAGCGCCTCGACGACTCGTAGTGCGGCTCTCCACCCGGTCAGCACCCGACCGCTGGACCGGGGGGTGATCAGTCCACTCGCCATCAGTCCACCAGTGATCGGCCGGTGAGCCGGAGGAACACGTCCTCCAGGGTGGACCGCCGGACCAGACTGGATGCCGGGCGCGCGCCGCGCTGGTGCGCGGCGGTCAGCGCCGCCTCGCCGTCCGATGCATAAAGCAGCAGCCGATCGGGCAGTTCCTCGACGCGGTCGGCCAAGCTGTCCAGCTTCTCTCGCCAGCCTTGCTGCGCGCCGGGAGGAAACCGCAGTTCGAGCACCTCACGGGTGGAATACCGGGCGATCAGTTCACGAGGCGAGCCTTCAGCGACGATCAGCCCGCCGTCCATCACGACGAGACGGTCGCACAGTTGCTCAGCCTCGTCCATGTAGTGCGTGGTGATGATCAGCGTGACGCCCTGCTGGGTGAGCCGGAACAGCCGGTCCCACAGCAAGTGGCGAGCCTGTGGATCCAGCCCGGTCGTCGGCTCGTCGAGCAACATCAGCTCCGGGTCGTTGACCAACGACCGGGCAATGGTCAGCCGCCGCTTCATGCCCCCGGACAGCTGCTCGACGGGGTCGGCGGCCCGCTCGGTGAGTTGCACGAAGTCCAACAGCTCGGTGGCTTTGGCCCGCACAGCAGCCCGCGACAGGCCGAAATAGCGGCCGTAGACGTGCAGGTTGTCCCGCACCGAAAGTTCAACGTCAAGGTTGTCCTGCTGTGGTACCACACCGAGGCGGGCGCGGATCCGCGGGCCGTCAGTGTCCGGGTCCATCCCGAGTACCTCAAGCTCACCAGCGCTGCGCGGGGAGACGCACCCGATCATGCGCATGGTGGAGGACTTGCCGGCGCCGTTGGGTCCCAGGAAACCGAACACCTCGCCGGCCCGGACGTCGATGTCGATCCCGCGGACCGCCTCGATCGCGCCGAACCGCTTGCGTAACCCGCGGGCCTGCACAAGGGAATCGGACATGTGATCGACGCTACCCGGCGCCGCCGACTGTTCCGGCCCAATTCCCGGCTGGCGATCGCTCGCGCGACGCCCGCAGCTCTACCGCCGGGTGACCACTACAGCTCGGGAAACCACAGGGCGATCTCGCGCTTGGCTGAATCCACCGAGTCCGACCCGTGCACCAGGTTCGACTGGGTCTCCAGTGCGAAATCGCCGCGGATAGAGCCCGGAGTTGCCTTGTCCACCGGGTCAGTGCCTCCGGCCAACTGGCGGAAAGCCGCCACCGCCCGCTCGCCCTCCACCACGGCAGCCACCACCGGTGCGGAGGTGATGAACTCCAGCAGCGAGCCGAAGAACGGCCGGTCCGCGTGTTCGGCGTAATGCTGCTCGGCCAGATCGCGCGGAACCATGCGCAACTCCAACGCGGCCAGCGTCAGACCCTTGCGTTCGATCCTGGCGATCACTTCGCCGACCAAGCCACGGCTTACACCGTCAGGCTTGACCAAGACCAGGGTGCGCTCGCTCACGACAGCTCGTTCTCCTCGGGGCGATAAGGACGACCGGACGCGAGGAGCCTAGCGACCGGTCGCCGGAGTGATGAGTTAGATGGTAGGGAGGTGGTGATGCCCTTACTTGTAATCCGCAGCCGGTAAGAGTGTTACCGCGCCTCACCACCACTGCTGACGTGTGTTTGCAAGCGCCGCATCACCGCCCACCGCACGTACAGCAGGTAACTCCAGACCAATACGAACAGCAAACCCAGCGCGCCGAGCGCGGGTTGGGCGAACCAGCCGGCGACCATCGCGGCCTGCAGCACGAGGGCCAGGCCCAAGCCCCACCGGCGGCGCTGCGCAAAGGCAGCGA
>JALZCN010000100.1 GCA_030863045.1 Actinomycetota bacterium
ATCCCAGCGTGGTCCGTTCAGTGTTCGGATCCGCAAGCATGCGCTGCAACCAGTCGGAGCGGAAGAGGCCGCGATCCTTGGCCACCGGGTCGGTGACCGCGTCGCGCACCCGGTCGAGGAACGAGCCGGACAGGTGCCGGATCGCCGGCACCGGGAAGTAACCCTTGGGCCGGTCGATGATCGTGTCCGGGACCACCCCGCGGCTGGCCGCCTTGAGCACTCCCTTCCCACCCGCGGCCAGCTTCAGCTCGGGTGGGCACGCGGCGGCGAGTTCGACCAGCTCGTGATCCAGGAACGGCACCCGCGCCTCCAACCCCCAGGCCATCGTCATGTTGTCTACCCTCTTGACCGGGTCGTCAACCAACATGACCGTGCTATCCAGGCGCAACGCCGCGTCGAGCGCCGTGTCGGCGCCCGGAGCGCCGAAGTGGCTGTCGATGAAGGCCCGGCTGTGGTCGACGGGGGTCAGCCACTCCGGTTCGAGCAGCTTGGCCAGCTCGGCATGCGGGCGGTCGACGAACACCTTGGCGTAGGCCGCCGAGGCCTGGTCTCGTGGCACGCCGGCAAGCGGCGGGTACCAGTCATAGCCGGCGAACACCTCGTCCGCACCTTGCCCGGACTGCACCACGGTCACCGAGCGCGAGACCTCTTCGGAGAGCAGGTAGAACGCGACACAGTCATGGCTGACCATCGGCTCACTCATCGCGTCGATGGCCGCGTCCACCGCCGGGAGCAGGCGGTCGGACCCGATCATGATTTGCTGATGATCGGTGCCGAAGTGCGCCGCGACCTGATCGGAATAGAGGAACTCGTCGCCGGACTCCCCACCGGCGGCCTCGAACCCGACGCTGAATGTGCGCAGCCCGTGCTGACCGCCCTGCGCCAGCAGCGCCGCCACCAGGCTGGAGTCGAGCCCGCCGGAAAGCAGAATGCCGACCGGAACGTCGGCGACCATGCGCCGCTCCACAGCCAGCCGCAACGCCTCCAGTACGGCCTCCGGCCAGTCCGAAATTTGCAGGTCGGAACGAGCGGCGCCGCGCGAGAACACCGGCCGCCAGTACTCACGGTCCTCGCGGCGACCATCCGGGTGCACGGTCCGCACCGTGGCCGGTGGCAGCTTTTCCACCCCGGCCAGGATCGTGCGGGGAGCCGGCACGACGGAGTGGAAGCTCATGTAGTGGTGCAGCCCGATCGGGTCGATCGTGGTGTCCACCTCCCCCGCGGTGAGCAGCGCCGGCAGCGTGGAGGCGAATCGCAACCGGCTACCGCTTTGCGAGAGGTACAGCGGTTTGATCCCGAGCCGGTCACGGCCGAGCACCAGCCGCCCGCTGTCGCGCTCGAACACGGCGAAGGCGAACATGCCCAGGAAGTGGTCGACGCAGCTGGTACCCCACCGGTGGTAGGCCTTGAGCAGTACCTCGCTGTCTGAATCGGAGAAGAACCGGTAGCCGGCGGCGCGCAGCTCCGAACGCAGTTCGCGGTAGTTGTAGATCAAGCCGTTGAATACCCCGGTGAGCCCTAGCTCGGGATCGACCATGGGCTGCGCGGCCCGGTCCGACAGGTCGATGATCTTCAACCGGCGGTGGCCGAGCGCCGTGCGGCCACCAGCGTGGATGCCCCAGCCGTCGGGGCCGCGACGGCGCAGGGCAGCGGTCATGGTGGTGACCGCGCCGATGTCGGCCGGCGTGTCGTCGAATCTGATCTCGCCCGCGATGCCGCACATCAGGAAGCTCCTCTCAACGCAAGATCCAGGTGTCCTTCGCGCCGCCGCCGCGGGACGAGTTCACGATCATGCTGCCGTTCGACGCCACCCGGGTCAGGGCGGCTGGTGCCACCTCGGCCCGCTCGCCCAGCAGAACGAACGCGCGCAGATCGATCAGCCGCGGCTCCAGCCGGGTGCCGGTGAAGGTGGGATGGGTGGACAGCGACACCAGGTCCTGGGCAACCCAGTCCTCAGGGTGCGCCCGGATGGTGGCGGCAAGCTCAGCCAGTTCAGACCGGTCGGCATCCGGTCCGATCACGACGCCGTGACCGCCGTAGCCGTCC
>JALZCN010000136.1 GCA_030863045.1 Actinomycetota bacterium
CCCCCGCACGCTGCCCGCGGCCCTCGCCCCCGTGCTCGTGGGCACCGGCGCCGCCGCGGCCCTCGACGGCTTCCGGCCGCTGACCGCGCTGCTGGCCCTGCTGGTCGCCCTCGCGCTGCAGGTGGCGGTCAACTACGCCAACGACTACTCCGACGGGGTGCGCGGCAGCGACGCCGTCCGGGTGGGCCCGATGCGGCTGGTCGGCTCGGGGGCGGCGACCCCGCGGCAGGTGCTCGGCGCCGCGCTGGTCTCCTTCGCCGTCGCCGGGCTCGCCGGGCTGGCGCTGGGCACCGCGTGCATCGCCGCGGCCTGGTTCTACACCGGTGGTCCCCGCCCCTACGGGTATGCCGGGCTCGGGGAGCTGGCCGTGTTCGTCTTCTTCGGGCTCGTCGCGGTGCTCGGCACTCAGTACGTCCTCAGTGGTCGGATCACCCTCACCGGTGGGTTCGCGGCTGTCGCGGTAGGAGCGATGTCGGCCGCAGTACTGGTGGCCAACAACCTACGCGACATCCCCACCGACTCGACGGCAGCCAAGCGCACGCTTGCGGTGCGTCTCGGCGATCACCGGACCCGCATGCTGTACACCGCGCTGGTGGCTGTTCCGTTCGTGGTGACCCTCGGCTTCGCGACCGCTCGTTGGGCCACGCTGGCCGGGCTACTCGCGCTGCTACTCGTGGTACCGGCGCTGCGTCGGGTCCGGAGCGGTGCGAGCGGAACGGACCTGATCCCGGTGCTACGGGACACCGGGCTGGCGCTGCTGGTGTGGGCGTCCGCAACCGGCGTCGCGCTGGCCCTGTAGGCCGGCCACCAGCGGTTTATCAGCTGTCAGCGGTCCTCCCCGCGGAGCTGGCGACGAAGCTGCTCCCGCTCAGACCGGCGGCGCTCCCCCACTGCCGCCAGACCTGCGTTCACCCGGGACCGCAATGAGCCCAGCAGCAGCATCGACAGCGGTAGCGCCACCACCATCGCGAGCAGGACCGCCACCAGCACCGGCACCCCGGCGAGGACCAAGACCACCGCTATGACGAGCACCAAGGCGAGCCGAGCCGCGCTGTAGAGCGCCACATCACGGATGAGCGTGGAGCGGCTTGACGGGATCTGCGGGGGCACCACGACCTCCCAGCCTAATGAAGCCGACAGCGCCAGCCGATACGGACATGGAGGGCGAATACGCCGGACGGGTGGAATCTGAGTGACGGTGTCGGCCAACGGGTACCACGACCGTAGGGGTGACCAGCGCCTTCAGATGGATGTGAGGTTGTCATGAACACGGTCGGCTGGATCGTCTTGGGGATCGCCGTAGTCGCGGTCATCGCGCTGCTGGTGCTGGCCATGCGGTGGCGGAGCCGGGCCAACCTGCAGGAAAGATTCGGGCCCGAATACAAGCGCGAGGTGGCCGCGCGTGGCAGCGAGCGTGCCGCAGAGCGGCACCTGCGCGATGTCGCCGATCGGCGTGATCAGCTCGACATCCGCGGTTTGGACCCAGCGGCCCGCGATCGTTACACCCGACGCTGGGAGGCCGTACAGGCCGAGTTCGTCGACCGGCCCGGGCATGCGCTGGATGAGGCGGACCGGCTGGTCACCGACGTGATGCAGGACCGTGGCTACCCAGTGGAGGACTTCGGCGAGCGGGCCCAGTTGGTCGCCGCAGACCATCCGCAAATAGTTGAGCATTACCGCGCTGCGCATGCCGCCCGAAAGAGCCATCACGGCCAGTCTGGCGCCGTTGACACCGAGGAGATGCGACAGGCTTTCGTGCACTACCGCGCATTGTTCGACGAACTTGTGCATGGACGCTAAGCGGGCTGGGCCAATCGAAGATTATTTACGGAGGCACAAAATGAACACCCGGCAACAGCACGGGGAGCCCGAGCGGAAAGAAGGACTGGGCGGACGAGTACGCCGTTTCGTCGATCAGGAGCTGAGCCGCGTCCTGGACAAGGAGGACCGAGGTGCCGACCCGCCCGACCATCGGCGGGAACCGGATCAGCCTCCCGGTTCTGATCGGGCTGACGAGTCTGAGCAGGTTACGCACCAGGAAGCCGTTACGGCCTACCCAGACCCGTCCGCTCGGGCCGAGCCTGCGATGGCGACTGCGCCTGCCCCCTCCGCACCCGACGAGGTCAGGTCCAACGACGGCGTCGAGGAGGCGCAGCTTGAGCAGCTCGGCGCCCGCTCGAGCGAGGAGACCGCCGCCGATGCCGGCGCAGAACGAGTAGGACTGCTCAACGATCCGGCGAGCTTGCGCGACCAGTGGCAACGAGTACAGGGAACTTTCGTTGATGACCCGCAACGCGCGGTCCGCGAGGCCAGCGAGCTAGTCGAACGCACGCTGCAAGAGATCCACAGAAATGTCACCAGTGGGCAGGCCCGCGACCCATCATCGACGGAGGACTTGCGGGTCAGTTTCCAGCGCTACCGCGAATTTTTCCAACGGCTGCTTTCGGCCTGATCTCGGCGAGGTGCGCCGGAGCCACCGGCCGCCCCGCGAGGTGTCAGGACACCCGCTGTTAGGCAAAAAGCTGCCGCTGACCAGCGTTGTGGTCAGCGGCCAGCTTCAGCAGCGGTTGGGTTAGGTCTGAACCCTCTTGTCGTCTCCCGCCTTGATCTCGTCTGGAGGATTCTCAGCGCTCACGGGGTCAGCTTCCTGTTCTCCCGCGCCGAGGTTCGATTCGTCCCCGATCTTGTCGAAGCGCTCCTTCAGCTCCTCCGCCGACGGCGCATTTGTCCGGTCCTCGGCCATGATCGCTCCTCTCGTGGTGGGAACCTACTGCGGGTACCTCAGCCTTCTGTGGGGTACCTCACCAGGCTCGGTCGCAAACCCACGTCCGCGCCACCTGGGCAGTGTACGGCGACCACCGGGCGCCCGGGAGTGCGATCTCCTCGATACATAGAAACCAACCGGCAGAGTGTCGACCGTGACGGAGCCTGAACCGAGCGCGACGAAAACCGTGCACGGTTCATCCCATTACCGGTGCTTTACCTCTACACAACCGTTCGAGTACCTCGACGCAATCTGTCACGATACTCCGGTAGGTCCCGACTGAGAGGTCGCACGAGTCTGGGGAGGCCCGCGATGTCCCAGCCACAACACGCTGAACGCCTGCTCACGCCCGGCGAAGTAGCCGCACTGTTCCGAGTGGATCCCAAGACGGTCACTCGGTGGGCCTCTGCTGGGCGGATAGGCTCGATTCGCACCCCTGGCGGCCACCGGCGGTTTCGCGAAACTGAGGTTCGAGCACTGCTCGCGTCGCTCACCACGCCCGCGCCACTGGATCGCGCATCCGATTCATTGGACCGCAATGACGTGCACGCCCGCCAAGTGAAGACCGGGTGAGGCAGGCTCGTCGACTTCGCTGGACGCTACTACGCTCGGTGGCAACCTGAAGGAGGTGGCTGCCGTGCATTACGTAATGGCGGCGATCGGGGTGGCTGGAGTCACTGCGCTGCTGTGGAAGGCGTTGCGCCCGCAGCGCCCGGCCGCACGCTCGGTGCTCGCTCCTGACGATGATCCTGAGTTCCTTCGGGGCTTGGACCGTAAGCGACAGAAACCTGGCGAGGAGCGCTGACGCCACGCCACGCTCAGCGGGTGCTACCGGCTGCTCGAGTGACAGCGTGCGGAAAGTCGTCGGCGACAGTCGCCGCCAGTTCCAAGGCCGCTAACCGAGCCCCCGGACCCAGACGGTCGAGGTCGATCTCGCCACCCTCTTCGAGGTGCTCATCGAAGGGCATCCGGCACACTGATCGGCAGCGGGCAGCGAAGTGCATGGCGACCCGCTCAAGGTCAACTTTTCCCGCGGTCGGCCGCACCGAGTTGATCACGGCGACCGACCGGCTGACCAGCTCACGGTAGCCATGTGCGTCGAGCCAATCCAAGGTGGCCGACGCCGAGCGCGCTCCATCGATCGAGCTCGACGATACGACGATCAGGGAGTGCGCGAGATCCAGCACGCCCTTCATCGCTGAATGCATCAGGCCGGTTCCGCAGTCGGTGAGCACGATGTTGTAGAAGTGTTCGAGCAGGTTCACCGTCCGCCGGTAGTCCTGCTCGCTGTAGGCCTGGGACACCGCCGGATCCTGCTCACTGGCCAGAATCTCCAGCCGGCTGGGGCCTTGCGAGGTGTAGGACCGGATGTCGGAGTAGCGGCGGATCCGATCGGCGTCACGGAGCAGGTGCCGCACTGTTGCGGTGGTCTCCAGCGGGATCTTCTGCGACAGCGTGCCCCGGTCGGGATTGGCGTCCACGCCGATCACCCGGTCACCGCGAAGCGAGGCGAGAGTCGAGCCCAGCGTGGCCGTGATGGTGGTCTTGCCGACACCGCCCTTGAGGCTCAGCATCGCGATCTTGTAGCAGCCCTGCAGCGGCTGGTTGATCTGTGAGATCAGTTCCCTGCGCCGCAAGTCGGCGGCGCTCTCCCCGAGGTTGACGGTGCCCGCAGAGGCAATGAACAACGCCCGTCGCCACCCCGTCTGCGGGGGTCTCTTGGCCTGCCGAAGCAGCTGTGCGGAGGACAGGTCATGTGAAGAATCCGGACTACCGTTCACTGTCAGATCCCGGCGTAAGAGTGGAATCCGGCGATGACGATGTTGACGAAGAACAGGTTGAACAGCATCACCGCCAAGCCCACCACGTTGATCCACGCCGCCCGCGGACCGCGCCATCCTGCCGTCGCCCTGGCGTGCAGGTACCCCGCGTAGACCACCCAAGCGACCAGAGCGAATGTCTCTTTCGGGTCCCAACCCCAGTAGCGGCCCCAAGCCGCCTCGGCCCAGATCGCACCGGTGATAACCGCGAAGGTCCAGATAGGTAGGGCGATTACCGTGGTGCGGTAAGCCAGCCGATCCAGGGTGGCGGTACTGGGTAGCCGAGCGGCGACTCCCGAGCCGGGTCGGGTGCTGAACAGGTAGAGAATGCTGGCCACCCCGGAGACCAGCAGGATGCCCGATGCGCTGGCCGCCGCCGAGACATGGATGGTGATCCAGTACGAGTTCAGTGCCGGGACCAGCGGCGCGGCCTGCGCGTAGAGCACCGTCCCGCCGAGGAACATCAACACCACGACGGGCAGCAGCACGAAGGTGCCCAGCCGCCGCAGCGCCGCAGGGTCGTTGTTGGGGGCACTGCGCTGCCGGTACAGCACCACGAGCCAACCAGCTACCGCGGCCAAGCAGATCGCCGAGATGAACTCGTACATGTTGGCCCAGGGCGCCCGCCCGGTGGCGGCCCCGCGCAGCGCCAGTGAGGAGGCGTGCACCAGCACCGCGAGTCCGGTGAGGGCCACCGCGGACCGACCGACCCGCTCGGTCCTGCTCCGGGGTG
>JALZCN010000143.1 GCA_030863045.1 Actinomycetota bacterium
GCTCCGTGCTCGCGCCGACCCAGGCCACAGCTACGGCGGACGAAGACGGGGTGGGGTCCTCGGTGGCGTCTGTCTGCATCTGGTTGCAGACTGTCCTGAGCGAAGATCTTGTTCTGGTCCTGGACGACCTGCATGGATTGCAGCCCAATAGTGATGCGGCGAGAGTCGTCGAAAGTCTGTGCCAGCGCGCGCCGGAACGGCTACATCTGATCCTCATTTCCCGACGCGAGCTTCCATTTTCCTTGCAGCGGCTGCGGGGTCGCGGGCTCGTCACCGAGATCCACGCACCCGACCTAGCCTTTGACGTCGCCGATGTCGAGGCCCTGCTGCGTAAGACTGTGGGAAAGGATCCGCCTGGGCTGTCGAGGAGAGTGTGGGAGCACACCGGTGGCTGGGCCACGGCCGTGCACTATGCCGCGGAGATGCTCCGGGCTGTCGACGTGGATCAGCGGTTGGGCGCGGTGGGACGGCTATCCCGCCCCGGAGAGCGCTTTCACGACTATCTGGCCGAGGAGGTCATCGGCGCCGCGCCCGAGTGGGTTCAACAGCTGCTGCGCAGGTTGGCGATATTCGGCGACGTCAGATCCACCACGGAGGTTGCGCGCGGGCTTAACGACCCCACGACCGTACTGGCCGAACTCAGTCGCCAGGGACTTGTGCGGCGCAGCGGAGACGACAGTGCCGGGTGGTCGCTCGTGCGTCCGTTGCGTGACTATTTCGAGCACGAGACGGCGTCATCCTCGAGCGATCGCAAGGCACTGCACATGACGGCCGCCAACGAGTATATCGAGCGGGGGGCACCGGCAGACGCCCTGCGGCATCTGCTGGCAGCCGGTGAGTATGCCGAGTGCGCCGCGCTGCTAGTCGATCATGGTGACGCGATAGTGGAGAGTGGCCAACCCGACGCCGTGTTGGAGGCCACCCAACTGCCAGCCGAGTACCTCGACGACCCGCGGATCCAACGAGTTCTCGGCCAGGCGCAGCAGGTGCGAGGGCAATGGGCGCAGGCGCTGCGGTACTTCCACCGCGCCGGCCACGACGAAGACGAGCTGGAGCCCGCGCTTTCCTGGCGGGTTGGCCTGATCGCCTTCGCTCAAGGCGAGTTCAACGAGGTCCACGCGTTGACGCAGCGAGCCCGGCTACGCCGTGAGGACACCGTCGACGAGACCCGCGTGCTGGCGCTCGCTGCGAGCGCCCATCGGATGACCGGTGATCTCGAGGGTCTGCGGAAAATGGCGGCCCAAGCACGTGCCGCGGCCCGACGGTGCGGCCAGGCTCGCGCGTGGTCCAGTGTCCACCAGGTCTTCGCGCTCCTCGCCACTGCCGAGGGCGACTGGCGGCAAGCTGACGCCTACTGCACCGATGCGCAGCGCAGCGCCGAGGCCAGTGATGAACTGCTCCACCTGATATGGATTCGGGCTTGCCGGGCATTCCACCAGTACGAAATGGGACTACCCCGCCAAGCGCTGGCTGATGCCCAGATTGTGTTGAGGCTCAGCGAGCGATGCGAGGACCCGTTTCTCGTGGCGCACACGCTGACCACGCGTGGCCGCGCCTGCGGCCGCATGGGGTTGATGGAAGAAGCGGCGGGCAACTTCGCTACCGCTATCGACCTCTTCCAGCGCATCGGTTCAAGGTTTCTGGCGTGGCCCTTGTGCGGGCTGGGTGACCTGCATCGGACCAGGGGCCAGCTGGTTCGAGCCCGGGCGGCATACGAGGAGGCCCTGGCCCTCGCTGAGCCGCACGACGACGTATTCGCCCTCAGTTCGGCTCTGACAGGCCTCGCGCGCATCGCTGCGACAGATGACCTGACAGTCGCTCGCGAGCTTGCGGCCCGAGCAGTCGACCTGAACGAGGGACTTCGCAGGGTGCCAGCATTCCTGGCCCGCGGCTGGGTCGAGCTGATAGGCGGCGACCGGGAGCGCGCCTTGGCGGATGCCAATCGAGCGGCCGCGGTCGCGCGGCAACGGCGAGACAACCCAGGAATGGCCGAGGCGATCACCCTACGCGTGCTCGCCTCGGGCGATGCCGTCACGGATGCCACCCCGCTGCTGGAGGCGATCGACATCTATCGGGAAACGGGCTGTCGCCTTGAGGAAGCCGCGACCAGAGTCGTGGCTGCTCGGATCGCGGCACCCCTTCCCCGCGTGGAAGCTGAGTTCGCCGACCAGGTGCTTCGGGATAGCGGCGTCGACGTCGACTCGCGGCGGGATGCCGGACCGCTGGGTGTGCTGGTCCGTATGGCACCCACGGTGTTCATCGAGACGCTGGGCGTGTTCCGGGTGATCCGCAACCGGGTCCCCATTCCCAACGTCGCGTGGAAGTCGAAGAAAGCCCGGGACCTGTTGAAAATCCTTGTTGCCCGCCGCCGGCCGACCCCCCGTGATCAGCTGATGGAGCTTTTGTGGCCGGAGGGGGATCCAGCTGTGACTGGGAATCGGCTTTCCGTGCTGCTGTCCATGGTTCGCGATGTGCTACAGCCCCACGCGGCAGGCGAGGGACCGTTGGTCACCTCCGACGGCGCGGTGTCGTTGAACCCGGCGCAGGTCAGCGTCGACGTCGAGAACTTCCTTACCCGAGCCACCGCCGCCCTCGACGCGGACCGGGCGAGATCACCGGATGCGACCGCGCTACTCGTGGCAGCTATCGCTGCCCATACTGGGGATTTCCTCGAAGAGGACCCCTACCAGGAGTGGGCCGAGGCGTTGGCTGAACAGGTCCGTGTCACCCACATCGCCCTGCTGCGGGCATTGGCTGCCCGGCTACGCGATGCGGGTGACACCGACGCGGTCGTGCGGTACACGCTGCGCCTGCTCGAGCAGGATTGCTACGACGAGGAAACCCATCTCAGTCTCCTCGAGGTCCTGCTCGACGCCGGACGCCTCGGTCAGGCACGCCGTCACCATGAGCGGTACGCCCGCCTAATGGCAGAGATCGGTGTCCCACCGTGCCCGCTATCGGAGATCATGACGCGAGGGTAAGCCCCGCGCAGCTGCAGCCGTACAAGCCTGTTAT
>JALZCN010000188.1 GCA_030863045.1 Actinomycetota bacterium
CCACGCTGGTCTCCCCAGACAGCATCACGGCGTCGGCACCGTCGAGCATCCTCGACGTTGTGATGCGCAGTGATCACCACGCGAGCACCCCCACAGCGTTCCTTTTCCGCGTCACGTGCGGGGCGACTCAGCTCGCAACGGCCGCCAACATCGCCACCCGCACGCATCACCCAGAGGCGTCGCGCCTCTATCAGCCAAGATCTTCCTCACCTAGGCGGTGCACACGAACGAGATTGGTAGAGCCCTCTGTAGCCGGCGGTGATCCAGCGACGATCACCACCAGATCTCCTGGCTGGTAACGACCGATCGACAACATCGCTTGATCCACCTGCCGGACCATCGCATCGGTGGTCTCGACCCTGGGTACCAGGAACGTCTCGGTGCCCCAGGTCAGCGCGAGCTGATTGCGCACCGGGGGCTCAGGGGTGAACGCCAGCAGCGGCAAGTGGGTGTGCAACCTAGCCAGCCTGCGGACGGTGTCGCCGGACTGGGTGAACGCGACCAACGCTTTGGCCTCTAGCCGCTCCCCGATGTCGCGGGCGGCGTAGGACAGCACACCCCGCTTTGTCCGCGGTACGTGATTGAGCGGGGGAACGTTCGGAGAGCCGACTTCGACAGCTTCCACGATGCGGCTCATCGTTTCGACGGCCTCGATCGGGTAACGGCCCACGCTGGTCTCCCCAGACAGCATCACGGCGTCGGCACCGTCGAGCTCCGCGTTGGCCACGTCGGAGGCCTCTGCCCTGGTCGGCCGGGCGTTACCGATCATGGAGTCGAGCATCTGGGTAGCTACGATAATCGGTTTGGCGTTCTCCCTGGCGACCTGGATGGCCCGCTTCTGCACCAGCGGCACATGTTCCAGGGGCAGCTCGACGCCGAGATCCCCGCGGGCCACCATCACCCCGTCGAAGGCCAGCACGATCGCCTCGAGATTGTTCACCGCCTCTGGCTTCTCCAGCTTGGCGATCACCGGCAGCGGACCACCCGGCACCTGGTCCATCGCGCGGTGCACCAGGTCAACGTCGGCCGGGGAGCGCACGAATGACAGCGCAACCATGTCCACCCGTAGCTGCAGCGCGAAATCCAGGTCCGCGATGTCCTTGGCGGACAGCGCCGGCACCGAAACATTCATCCCCGGCAGCGACAGACCCTTGTGATCACTGACCGGGCCGCCCTCAATGACCTCGCAGACCACGTCGGTGTCCTCAGTCTTGCGCACCAGCAGCGCGACCTTGCCGTCATCGACGAGCAGTCGGTCACCCTCGCGGGCGTCCTCGGCCAGACCCGCATAGGTGGTGGACACTCGATCGTGGGTGCCGGCGACATCCTCAACGGTCACGCGTACCACGTCGCCGGTGCGCCACTCCACCGGACCGGCCGCGAATCGCCCCAGCCGGATCTTGGGGCCCTGTAGGTCGGCGAGGATCCCGACCGCCCTGCCGGATTCGTCGCTGGCCTGCCGGATCATTTCGTAGACCCGAGCGTGGTCAGCGTGCGTGCCGTGGCTGAAGTTGAGGCGCGCCACATCCATGCCGGCGCGGACCAGCTCCCGGATCTTGTCAGGCGTCGCGGTAGCCGGCCCCAGCGTACAGACGATCTTCGCGCGTCGACTCACGGCGCTCAGCGTAGACAGGTCCGTTTGCCTTCAGGTGTCGGGTGGGTGTCTAGGTCCGGGCTGCTCCGACATGATTGTCGCAGCAGTCTGTCAGCGCCCCGGATGGCCCCCAACCCGCTCCAGGCAGGTAGTAGCGACACACCGTGAAAGTGTGCCGGCTGCTAGGAAGTCAATGCGACCTGCTGCCTGACCCCGAGCATTTCTGGGTCCTCCCGGCCACGGCGGGCCAGCAACAGGTAGAGCACGGCGCCCAGGAACACCACCGCCGAAACGATCACGTTGATCCGGAGCCCGAAGACCATCGTAGCCGGATCAGCGCGCATCAGTTCAATCCAGAACCGGCCTGCTGTGTAACCGGCGACGTAGAGTGCGAAGGCCCGCCCGTGGCCGAGCTGGAAACGGCGATCGGCCCACACCACAAGCGCCGCGACGCCCAAACTCCACAGCATCTCGTAGAGGAACGTGGGGTGCACGATGTCCACCGGTGGACCCTGCGCGATCCCGTTGAGCGGATCGGGTAAGCCGGTGTTCGGATTCACCCGGTCGCGAATCTCCAGTCCCCAGGGCAGCGATGTCGGCCCGCCGTAAAGTTCCTGGTTGAACCAGTTGCCCAGCCGACCGATCGCCTGCCCGACGACGATGGCCGGCGCGACCGCGTCCGCCATCGCGGGCAGCGGAACACCTCGGCGTCGGCAGCCGATCCAGGCTCCGACAGCTCCGAGCGCGATCGCCCCCCAGATGCCCAGTCCGCCCTGCCAGATCTTCAGCGCGGCGGCCGGGTCTCCCCCGGGCCCGAAGTACGTCTGCCAATCCGTGGCCACGTGGTAGAGCCGGCCGCCCACTAGGCCGAAGGGCACCGCAAACACCGCGATGTCGGTCACTGTTCCGGCCTGACCACCCCTGGCCTGCCAACGTCGTTCCCCCCACACGATGGCCACGATGATCGCGGCGATGATGCAGAGGGCGTAGGCGCGGATCGGCGCTGGACCCAGGTACCAGACGCCGCGGTCCGGGCTGGGAATCGTGGCGAAGAACATCACGGTGAGCACCGCGACACGGTATCTCCCGCTCAGACTGCTGAATCGCCCACCCGGCCACCCGACCGCGGACCACCTCCACCGGTTCCGCGCCTCCGCCTACCCAGGGTGGATGACGGCTCGGCCGCTGCGCGGCAGCTGTGGGCATAGCCGCTGAGCGTGCTTACCGGTGCCCTGATTCGGCACGCTCAGCCCGCTGAATGGGGGACGGAGATGGCCAGGCGGGTTGGGGCGCGTGGCGGCGGACGCCGGTGGCGAGGTCGGCGGCAAGCGCGCGGACCCCGGGCTCACCGTCCTGCGCCGCGGTGACAAAGGCGGAACCGACGATCACGGCGTCGGCGAACGCCGCCACCTCGGCGGCCTGCGCACCGTTGCGGACACCGAGCCCGACACCTACCGGCAGTCCTGGCGCATGCTCCCGTGCGCGGCTGACGATCTTCGAGGCGGTGCTGCTCACCGCGTCCCGAGCGCCGGTCACGCCCATGACGGAACTCGCGTACAGGAAGCCACGGGTCACCGCCGCGGTCGCCGCCAGGCGGCGATCGGAAGACGAGGGGGCTACCAGGAAGATCCGGTCCAGGTCGTGCGCCTGAGCCGCAGCCAGCCAATCCTGCGCCTCGTCGGGGATCAGATCAGGGGTGATCACACCGAGCCCCCCGGCCGCGGCGAGATCCCGAGCGAAGGCGTCCACGCCGTAGCGGTGCACCGGATTCCAGTAGGTCATCACCACCGCCCGGCGGCCGGTGCTAACGATCGACTCCACCACCGATAGCACATCGCGTAGCCGCACACCACCCCGCAGGGCGACGTCCGCAGCGGCCTGGATGGTCGGGCCGTCCAGCACCGGATCGGAGTAGGGAACCCCAACTTCGACCAAGTCGCAGCCGCCATCCAGCATGGCGGCAAGCAGCGCCCGCGAGCGGTCGACCGTGGGGTAGCCGGCGGGTAGGTATCCGATCAGTGCGGCCCGATGTTCAGCGCCACAGGCCTCGAACAGCGGGGCCAACCGGGCAGTCATCTGGCCGCCTCCGCGGGAAGAAGTACGTCGGCGGTCACGGCTGTCCCTCCAGCAGGTCGAACCACTTCACCGCGGTGTCCACGTCCTTGTCGCCCCGACCGGACAGGTTGACAAGCACGAAGGCTCCGGCTCCCAGTTCCGCTCCGAGCTGCAACGCCCCGGCCACCGCGTGCGCCGATTCGATCGCCGGGATGATGCCCTCGGTGCGGGACAGCAACCGGAAAGCGTCCATCGCCTGCGCATCGGTGATCGGGCGGTACTCGGCCCGCCCAGTGTCCTTGAGCCAGGAATGTTCCGGCCCTACCCCGGGATAGTCGAGGCCGGCCGAGATCGAATGCGTCTCGACGGTCTGCCCATCGGCGTCCTGCAGCAAGTAGGACAGCGCGCCGTGCAGCATCCCGGGCTGACCGGCGAACAGCGTCGCCGCATGCCGGCCGGAGTCGATCCCGTCGCCGGCTGCCTCGAAGCCGACCAGGCGCACCGCCTGGTCGTCGATGAACGGGTGAAAAATGCCGATCGCGTTGGAACCACCACCGACGCACGCGGCCACCGCATCGGGCAGCCGGCCGTAGCGGGCCAGCATCTGCTCGCGGGCCTCCAGCCCGATGACCCGGTGGAAGTCGCGCACCATCACCGGAAACGGGTGCGGTCCGGCGACCGTCCCGAGCAGGTAGTGCGTGGTGTCCACGTTGGTCACCCAATCCCGCAGCGCCTCGTTGATGGCGTCCTTCAGGGTGCGGGAACCGGTTTTCACCGGCACCACCTCGGCGCCGAGCAACCGCATCCGGGCAACGTTGAGCGCTTGGCGCTGAGTGTCGACCTCTCCCATGTAGACCACGCACTGCAGTCCAAGCAGCGCGCACGCGGTCGCAGTGGCGACGCCGTGCTGGCCGGCTCCGGTCTCCGCGATGACCCGAGGTTTGCCCATCCGCTGGGTGAGCAATGCCTGACCCAGGACGTTATTGATCTTGTGGGAGCCGGTGTGGTTGAGATCCTCGCGCTTGAGCACGATCCGGGCCCCACCGACGTGTTCGGACAGTCTGGGCGCCTCGGTGATCGGCGAAGGCCGGCCGGTGTAGTCGGCGAGCAGACCGTTGAGCCGGGCGGTGAACGCGGGGTCTGACTGCGCGTCGGCGTAGGCGGCGGTGAGCTCATCCAGAGCCGCGATAAGCGCTTCAGGTACGAACCGGCCGCCGTAGCGCCCGAAGTGCCCGCGGGCGTCAGGCTGGGAGATGGCGGGCGCGGACGCGGAGTCGATGGGGTGGATGCTGACCATGTCAGTTACCGGGCCGGCTTGGGGCAGGCCGGATGTGACCCCGCGGTGACCAGCTGAGTGACCGCGGCCTTGGGATCACCGCTCGTGACCAGTCCCTCGCCGACAAGAACCGCGTCGGCGCCTGCACCGGCGTACGCCAGCAGATCCGCCGGGCCGCGCACCCCCGATTCGGCGACTCGCACCACGTCGCCCGGCAGTCCCGGAGCGATCTTGCCAAACACCTGGAGGTCCACGTCCAAGGTATGCAGGTCGCGGGCGTTGACCCCGATCAGGTTCGCGCCGGCCTCCAGGGCACGGTCGGCTTCCTCAGCGGTGTGCACCTCCACCAGCGCGGCCATCCCCAGCGACTCGACCCGGTCGAGCAGCGCGACCAGGGCATTCTGCTCCAGTGCGGCGACGATCAGCAGTACTACGTCCGCGCCGTGCGCCCGTGCCTCGTGGACCTGGTACGGGCTGAGGATGAAGTCCTTGCGCAGCACCGGGACATCCACCACGGCACGAACCGCGTCCAGGTCTGCCAGCGAGCCGCCGAACCTCCGGCCCTCGGTCAGCACGC
>JALZCN010000255.1 GCA_030863045.1 Actinomycetota bacterium
ATCCACGATTTGGGCCGAGGTCGTGCTCGCCGAGGCCACCGAGGTGACCGGTGGCCTGCAACTCGTGCTGCGCGCCACTCTGCAGATCGAGGGCAGCGCGAAGCCGGGTTGCGTAGCGGACTGGGTCACCCGCATGTACTTCTGAGCGGCATGCGGCTAAGGGGCCGTCTGCCGTAAGGCGCCTGCGCACACGAGGTCGTCGGGCCGCAACCGGAACACCTGCAGGCATGTCCCGTGATACTTGTCGCTCTCGCCGACCCACTCCATCCCGATCCGCCGCGCGGTGGCCGCGGCCCGCACATTGTCCGGGGCGACCAGTGCGAACAACTCCACCAGCGAATGCTGTTGGAACGCCCAGCGGGCCAGCGCCCGGGCGGCCTCGGTGATGTAACCCCGGCCCCAGTACGCCGGCGCGAGCTCATAGCCGATCTTGACGTCGGCCTCAGGTACCGGCATCGGCAACAGGCTGATCCCGCCCACCAGCGTGCCCCCTTCGAGCAGAACCAGAGCCCACCGCCCGGTACCCGGAGCGGTATCACTCTGTTCGGTGGCCCAGCCCGCCAACACCTGTTGCATGGCGTCCGCGTCGGGGATGCGATTCAGCTCGTGCAGCCACCGGATGACGTTCTCGTGACCGTAGATTTTCAGCGCTGCCTCGGCATCGGCGACTGACCAGTTCCGCACCAGGAGCCGGTCGGTACGCAGCAGCTCCGCCATGAGGTGAACTTACTCCGGTTCGATGCACCCTGGGTGGAACGCTCAGGGCTTCTCTCGCCGTGCGGGTTTGATGTTTACGTTCATGCGATATGTTGTCCGGGGTCATATCGTCCCTTGATCCGGGCCAGCCGCCCGAGCGATGGCTGCCGGCCGGCGATCGATGTCACCGTTTCAGACTGAACGTGCTGCGTCGTAATCAGTCGGTGCGACGATCAACATTTCGAAGGGATATTACAGTCAGTCACACCGTGCCACGCGTAGAGTAACGTCAGTCATCGACGATGGGCCGCGGTACCGGGCGTGGCAACGGGATGAGAGCTCTTCGCGGGTGAGCGGATGGTCACTTCCGGCCATCGCGCCGGTCGGGTCGGTAACTGATAGAATGTATGCCATGAACGAAGAGCGCGAGAACACATTCCAGTTCGAGAGCATGCCGGATGACGGCAAGCCGGCGCTTGGGGCGGTACGTGGTGGATTCGGGGGCTGGACTCCCTGGAGCGAAGAAGAGCACACCAAAACGGACATCAGGGAGTGCACGGATCAGCACTGCATGAATGTGGAAGTGAATTGTGGTTTTCAGGGTTTGGACCCGGATTCCCCGCTGTCCCAGTCCGCAGGTGTGAGCGATGATCTACGAGCCGCCTGGAAGGCGAAGCTTGCCGGAGAGGGCAAGCCGGCCTCAGGTACCCAGAGTCTGAGAGACATCGTCCTAGGCCGCGATCACTGACGTCTGCCCGGCGGGACCTCCCCGACTTGGCGCTCCGGCCATCGAGGCCTGAACCAGGGTTGTCACCCCGTTGAGGTGTGCCCAACCTTGTCCGATCACAACTCGTGATACGCTAATCGAGCTTAGGGCCGTAGGGTGAAGCAACGCCCCACAGCTGGGTGAACAATTCATCTTCTGTTAACTTCGCGACTAGTTTCTGTCTACCGAAGATGCATAGGTTGCGCCAACAGCCGTTGTGCTGTGGTTCTCTGCGACACATGCGCTTACCTTCGGAGGTCTCGTGAAATTGCCGTTCCCCGCTTGCCTCTCGAGTGTTCACAGCTAGCCGGAATCGGATCCGCTATGGCAAAGAATATCCAGATGAAGGATGTCGATATCTACTACGGCAAGTTCCACGCTGTGCATAATGTGAACCTCTCGGTGCCGCCTCGGGCCGTCACCGCGTTCATCGGCCCCTCGGGCTGCGGCAAATCGACCGTGCTGCGCACGCTCAATCGGATGCATGAGGTCATCCCGGGCGCGCGGGTGGAGGGTCGGGTAGAACTCGATGGCGAGGACATTTACCGGCCAGGCGTCGATCCGGTCGACGTGCGTCGGGCGGTCGGCATGGTGTTCCAACGGCCCAACCCGTTTCCGACCATGTCCATCAGGGACAACGTAGTCGCGGGCCTCAAGCTGCAGGGTGTGCGCAACAAGGCCCGGTTGGATGAGGTGGGCGAGCGGTCACTACGCGGCGCGAACCTATGGAACGAGGTCAAAGATCGACTCGGCAGGCCCGGTGGCAGCCTATCTGGCGGGCAGCAGCAACGATTGTGCATAGCGCGTGCCATCGCGGTGCAACCGGACGTGTTGCTCATGGACGAGCCCTGCTCGGCGTTGGACCCGATCTCCACACTGGCGATCGAGGACCTCATCGGGGAGTTGAAGAAGGAGTACACGATCGTCATCGTGACCCACAACATGCAGCAGGCGGCTCGGGTGTCCGACCAAACCGGATTCTTCAATCTGCCCGGCGCCGGCAAGCCCGGTCGCCTCATCGAGCTCGACGATACGGAGAAGATTTTTTCCAACCCCAAGGAAAAGGCCACAGAGGACTACATCTCGGGGCGGTTTGGCTGATGTCATCGACGGAGAGCTGGGAGGCGACAAACACGCCGGACGCAAGCCATTACTTGCCGGTCGATCCTCAGACTCTCGGGCGGCTACGGATACTGAAGATTGGTGACGTGGAACTTCAGCTCGATGGGCACAGGCTGGTCGTTCGAGGAACACCAGTTCACCTACCGCACAAGGAATTCGTAATCTTGCAGCAACTAATGGACAATGCTGGTCGGGTCGTCACCCGGCGGGAGTTGCTCGACAACGCATGGGGCCCGGATAGGGCGGATGTGCGGAATTACCTCGAGGTACACATTCGTCGGCTGCGGGCAAAGATCGAGAGTGACGTTGACCGGCCGACCCGCATTCGGACTGTCCGTGGCGTCGGCTACATCTTCGACTTACCAGAAGACGATTGACAGCTGTGATTGCGCTACTTGTTCTTTACGGAGAACACCCGCGAGAGAATCGTGGCCAGTACGCCGAGTAGCGCGATGATAAGAATCAGGGTGAGTGCTGAACCCCAGATTCGGTCGGCCCCGGCGGCGGTTGGGTTATTCCGTTCCACCGTCATCAGCAGCGGTAGCGTCGCCATGTTACCATCGAAGATGTTGAAGTTGATGAATGCAGCGTAGGCGACTAGGACCAGCACCGGTGCGGTCTCACCCATCACTCGGGCCAGCGCCAGCATGATACCGCTCAAGATGCCCGACAGCGCTGTCGGGATCACTACTCGAA
Source organism: Actinomycetota bacterium (assembly GCA_030863045.1). Lineage (GTDB taxonomy): Bacteria > Actinomycetota > Actinomycetes > Mycobacteriales > Pseudonocardiaceae. The sequence goes on from JALZCN010000255.1 coordinate 3,281, forward strand.
TGATCGTCTTCCATTTGGGGACGCCGAGGGCGTATGACGCCTCGCGCAGCTCATTCGGGACAATTTTGAGCATTTCCTCGGTGCTCCGTACGACTACCGGAACCATGAGTAGAACCAGTGCGAACGACACGGCCAACGCGCTGCGGGGAAAGCCCAGGATCGCAATCCACAGCGCATAGATGAATAACGCAGCCACGATCGATGGCACGCCGGTCAGGATGTCCACCATGAACGTGGTGGTTCGGGCCAGCCGAGAACGGCCGCCGTACTCGACGAGGTAGACGGCGACCATTATCCCGATCGGAATCGACAGCACTGCGCAGACCAGGCTGGTGACCAGCGTGCCGTAAATGGCATGGTAGGCGCCTCCGCCCTGCTGGCGCCCGAGCAGACCGGACAGCGACTGGGTCCACCACTCACCGCTCAGAATGACAGTAAAGCCCCGCTCGAGGACGGTGTAGAGCACCCAGACCAGTGGCACCAACGCGAGCAGGAACGCTGCTGTGACCAACACGGTGGCCAGTGAATTGCGAATTTTGCGGGCTGCGCTGATGGTAGTGAATGTCGAGGCGACGGCTGAGGAGTCGGTCGGGGCGGCTGCGCTCACGAGTAATACTCCTTCTTAGCGACCAGCGACCGCGCGATCGCGTTCACCGCGAAAGTAAGCACGAACAGCACCAGCCCGGCGGCGATGTAGGCGCCGGCCTGTAGAGGGTTGTTGAACTCCTGGGCGGCCAGCGCGATTTTCGATGCGAAGGTGGCTCCACCGTCGAAAAGGCTGCCGCTGAACAACTGCGGGGTTGCGGCAAGGATGATGGCCAATGCGATGGTCTCGCCCAGCGCACGACCCAGCCCGAGCATGGAGGCGCTGACGTATCCTGCCCGGCCGAACGGCAATACGACAGTCGTGATGACCTCCCACCGGGTGGCGCCGAGTGCCTGGGCGCCCTCAATTTGGGGTTTCGGTGTCTGGGCGAAGACGTCTCGGGTGATCGCTGTGATGATGGGCAGTATCATGACAGCCAGCACGATGCCCGCGGTGAAAAGGTTAGCGCCTCGCGAGATCGGAATGTTTCCGTCACTGAACAGGAAGATAAAACCCAGATTGTCGTTCAGCCAGCGGGTGAACGGCTCGATCACGGGAGCGAGCACAAAGATGCCCCACAGGCCGAAGATGATGGACGGTACCGCGGCCAACAGATCGACCGCGTAAGCGAAAGGCCGCGCCAACCGGTCCGGCGCATACTGAGTGAGAAACAACGCGATGCCCAGTGCGATCGGCATGGCCAAGACCAGAGCCACCACCGACACCTCGACGGTCACGAGCAGCAGATCTAGAATGCCAAACCGCAGGTTGTCGACGTCGCCGGTCAGGAACTCCCGGAAGGTAAGGAAGTTTTCCTGATTGCGTAGCAACGGTGGAATCGCCTGGATGAGCAAAAACAGGCCGATTCCGCCGATGAGTAAGACGATGAAGGCGCCGGAACCGATTGCCATCAACTGAAAAACCCGGTCGCCGATCCGGAGAACCGCTTTCTTGGGGTACAGATCGACCGATTCGGGCTCCGTGCCGCGAATTTCCACCTCGGGAACTGATGCGGCGCCGCCGGAGACGCTCCGCTGTTGTGTACCGGTGTCACCGCTGGCAGCGGAGCGGCTCGGGCTAGGCGGGTCGGTCATCTGGCCAGGCAGCCCGTTAGACGTTCGGACCGATGGCCGCAACAGCGGCCAGCAGCCGCTGCTGGAAAGCATTCGGAAGGGGCGCGTAGCCGGCCTCGGAGAGGTTGGCCTGTCCATCGGTCGCAGCCACTGTCAAGAAAGCCTTCATGGCTTGCGCCACGTCGGGGGGGTAGCCATTCGAGCAAACCAGCTCATAGGTGGCCAGGATTAGCGGGTAGGCGCCTGGCTGCGTGGTGGCATAGATCGAGTTGAGGTCCAGCATGAGGTCGTTGCCCTCGCCTTCGATCGTCGCGCCGTCGATCGCCTTCCCGACGGTTTGGTCGTTCAGCTCAACTGGGCCGGACCCTGTGTCGATGTCGGCGATGCCCAGGTCATTGTCCTGCGCGAAGGACAGCTCAACATAGGTGATGGAACCGGCGGTGCCGGCGGCCGCCTGCGCGACTCCCGCCGACTTCTCCGCACCGCTGCCGACCCCACCCTGGAACGACTTGCCCGCGCCCCGAGTCCACGCCCCCTTCGAGGCGGCTTGCAGGTAGAGCTGGAAGTTGTCCGTGGTGCCGGATTCGTCCGAGCGGAAAATCACCTGGATCGGCGTAGCCGGCAGGTTGACGCCTCGGTTGAGCGCCGTGAGTGCTGGGTCGTTCCAGGTCTTGATCTGGCCGTTGAAGATCTTGGCGGCGGTCTCTCCGTTGAGTACGAGGTTGTCCACCCCATCCAGGTTGTAGCCCAGCGCGACGGGACCGAAGACGAGGGGGATGTGCCAGGCCGGGTTTCCCTGGCAGCGCTGCTCGGCGGCGGCGACCTCGCCCTTTGACTCCGACAGTGGGGAGTCGCTGCCACCGAAGTCAACCAATCCGGCAGTGAACTGCTTGACGCCGGCGCCCGAGCCGGTCGGGTTGTAGGCCACGTTCTGGCC
>JALZCN010000273.1 GCA_030863045.1 Actinomycetota bacterium
AGCTGCTGTTGCAGCCGACTCTGAGCGCCAGGGCGACCGACGAAGCCCGGGGCCGGGCGCTGCGCGAGGCACGCATCGCCGCACGGCTACAGCACCCCAACGCCATCATCGTCTACGACGTGGCCGAGCACGACGGCGAACCCTGCCTGGTGATGGAGTACCTACCTTCCCGCAGCCTCGCTGCGGTGCTGCGTGAGCGGGGCCATCTCCCCGTCGCCGAAGTCGCCTCGATCGGCCGGCAGATCGCGTCCGCGCTGGCCGCGGCGCACGCCGCACAGATCGTGCACCGCGACGTCAAACCCGGGAACATCTTGATCGCCGAGGACGGCACGGCGAAGATCACCGATTTCGGTGTCTCGCGGGCAGCGGGGGACGTCACGGTCACCCAGACCGGGATGATGGCCGGCACTCCGGCCTATCTCGCCCCCGAGGTAGCCCGCGGGCAGGTCCCGACCCCGGCGTCGGATGTCTTCTCCCTCGGCGCCACCCTTTACGCCGCGGTGGAGGGGCGTGCTCCTTTCGGTGACAGCGACAACCAGCTTGCGCTGCTGCACGCGGTGGCCGGTGGGCGGGTGGCGCCGCCCGAGCGCGGGGGTCCGCTGTCCACCGTGCTGATGAGGATGTTGGCCACCGACCCAGCGGCGCGTCCTGACATGCACCAGGCCGGCCTGCAGCTGGCCGCGGTGCGGATCGTCCGACCAGAAACGCCGACCGTGGCGTCCGCGCCGCTGCCCAGTACCCGGCTCGCGGTACCTGCGACCGAACCTGCCTGGCCGGTTGGCGGCTCCCCTGGCAGCTCCAAGCCGCCACCGAAAAGGGGAATGTTGGTCGGGGCCATTGTGGCGATCCTTGCGTTCTCCGGCGGCGCGGTGCTGCTGTCGACAGGTTCATCCGGGCAACAGGCCACGCAGTCCATCGGGCGACCGGTCACCTCGGCACCTGCGCCGGCACAGGAACCGGCCGCGCAGACCTCACCACCACAGATCCAGCCGGTGGACCACGCTTCGCCGATCGCTTGGAGCGACGCCGGCCAGCTCGTGATCGACTATTACAACGGCCTGGACAACGCGTCGTCGGCTTGGCTGCTGTTGTCACCCACTGCGCAGGCGGCCTTCGGCAACGAGTCGGCCTTCCGGTCCTATTGGAGCCGGTACTCCTCGGTCGATGCCCGCAACGCATCTGGGGTCACCGACAACCCTGACGGTTCGGTGAACGTGCCCGTCGACGTCAGCTACCACACCGGTGACGACGTTCAGGTCGTCAAGCGGGAACTACGGGTGACGCGGCTGGATGGCCAGCTGCTCATCGACTCGGATTCCCGGTGACGTCCGTACCGGTAGGGCGAGGGCGCCGGCAGACATAGGTCATCGCTGGTGGCAGGTGCCGCCAGAGCGTGCGAGTGGGCAGGACCTCACCGAACCTCTGATCCAGCTCGAGGCGGAACCGGCGGGCCGCGGGTGTCCAGTAGCCCAGGCTGTACGCGGCAGCGGTGAACACCCCATCGGGCGCCAGCGCGGCAGCGAAGATCGTCAGGAACTCGCGCTGCCGCTGCGGGCCGAAAAGGGTCCACGGCAGTACCGAGACGATCACATCGGCGCGGTCCACGCCGTGGTCGGCAAGGATGGCAGGGAGCGTGGCGGCGTCCGCGGTGACCACCCGCACGCCCAGCTGACGGGACCGCAACTGATTGGCGAGTCCAACGTCTTTCTCGATCGCGATCACCATTGCGTCCTGGCCTGCCCGCGCAACGATGGCCGCGGTGACCGCCCCGGCGCCGGCACCGACCTCCACTACGACCGCTGGCCGTCCACCTCTACCGGCCTCCGGTACCACCGCGGCCAGTCGCCGGGCCAGCTCGGGTCCGGATGGCAGCAGTGTGCCTACGTCACGCGGCGATCGCAGTGCGGCAACGAGGAACGTGCCCCAACCGTCGCCGAGCGAGCGGTGCGCGGGGTCGTGTGGATGCGAGGCGGGCTGCGAAGCCATAGGCCACAGTGCACACCACTCGGTGCGGCGCCGCACTACCTACCGGCCGATGCTTAGGTTGCAAGCCCGCAACGGGCAGGCTGATGACCACGGGAGGGCATCTGATGGCTGCGCTGCACAACGATCGCTACCTCGACGCGCTGACGGCGCAGTCGACCCTGTTCGCTGAGGCGTTGCACGCCGCGGACCTGCAACAGCAGGTGCCGACTTGCCCGGACTGGACGATGCACCGGCTCGCCGAGCATGTCGGGCATGTCCATCGGTGGGTCACCGCGATCATCACCCGGCGCATCACCGCCCCGGTGCGCCGCAGCGAGCTGGCTCTGCCCGCAGCCCCTGCGGACCGCGATGGGCTGAAAGGCTGGTTGCTGGAAGGTGCCGGCGAGCTGGTGGACACGATTCGGACAGCTGGGCCGCAAACGGTCGTGTGGAGCTGGACCGACGACCACAGTGTCAGATTCTGGGCCCGCCGGATGGCGCACGAGACGGCGGTGCACCGTGCCGACGCCGAGCTGACGCTGGGTCGCGAGTTCGCCGTGGATGCCGACCTCGCCGCTGACGCGATCTCCGAGTGGCTGGACCTGCTCTGCTCGGCGAAGGCGGTCGATGCACAGCCTGAGCTCGCGCAGCTGCGCGGTGAAGGTCAGGTTTTGCACCTGCACTCCACCGATCCGGGGCTCGGTGAGGCAGGAGAGTGGATCGTGCGCCGGACCCCGTCTGGTCCGGTCTGGGAACACGGCCACGCCAAGGGCGACGTCGCAGTGCGGGGGGCCGCGCTGCATCTGATGCTGGTGTTCTTGCGCCGGGTTGCCCCGGCCAAGGCACCCGTCACCGTGCTCGGCGACGAGGGCGTCCTGCACCACTGGCTTGAGCACACGCGCTTATAGGACGCTCGGGTCACCAGCCGTTTCCGCGCTCAGCCTCGGCGAACTGTAGGGTTGATCGCACTTCCAGACTGCACCCTGCGCGGCGGCCTGGAGTGTGATCAGGAGGTCCGAGGTGCTGCCGAGTCGATCCCGGCGCCGGCCGCGGGATCCCGCTGATCGGCTACTCACCGTGCCTAATGTGCTCAGCCTGCTCCGGTTGGCTGGTGTCCCGCTGTTCCTGTGGCTGTTGCTCGGCCCGCAGTACGACCTGCTCGCGCTGCTCGTGCTCGCCCTGTCGGGCCTCACCGACTGGCTGGACGGCAAGCTGGCCCGCCTACTGAACCAGTCCAGCAGGCTGGGCGAGTTGCTCGATCCAGCGGTCGATCGGCTGTACACGCTGAGCACCTTGTTTGCCTTCGGGGTACGGGAAATCCTGCCGTGGTGGGTGGTGGCAGTGCTGATCGGCCGGGATCTGGCGCTCGGGCTGACACTGCCCGTGCTGCGCCACCACGGTTACGGCCCGCCGCAAGTGCACTACCTGGGCAAGGCCGCCACTCTTTGCCTGCTGTACGCGTTCCCGTTGTTGCTGCTCGCGCATGGCCTGCAGGGTTGGTTGGGGGCGGTGGCATGGGTCTTCGCGGTGGCTTTCACCGGATGGGGCGGCGCACTGTACGTATGGTCGGGCGTGCTCTACCTCCTGCAGGTTCGGCTGACGGTTCGCGCCGCGAAGATGCACGCGCTGTAACTGGTCACTGTCGCCCGCTGGGATACGCTCGGCCGCGTAGATCAGTCGGTGAGGGGAGGAGCGCAATGGTCCCCGAGGACCTGCGGTACACCCGGGAGCACGAGTGGGTCCTGGCCAGTGCGGAGGGCACGGTGCGAATCGGCATCACCGACTACGCGCAGACCCAGCTCGGAGACGTGGTGCTCGTGCAGTTGCCATCGGTCGGAGCCTCGGTGGCGCCGGGAGATCCGGTTGGTGAGGTGGAGTCGACCAAGAGCGTGTCAGAAGTGTTCGCGCCAATGGCCGGCGAGGTGGTGGCGCGCAACGACGCCTTGGAGGACAGCCCCGAGTTGGTCAACTCCGACCCTTACGGCGAGGGATGGATGATTGAGATCAAGCTAGCGGAGGGGTCCGCGACGGACTCGTTGATGGACGCCGAGGAGTACCGCATGCTCATCGACGAGGCGTGACCAGTGGGCGTTGACGGACGCTGACCTCCGTCGACGATGCCTGCAGGTGGCACGGTAGGTTAAGTCCGCGTGACAGCGACGGCACTTGGCGAAGGAGAGCCCAGCGTGAGCACGAACGACGGGCCTGGCGTACCACCGGAGCGGGGCCCCGAGCAGACCTCGACGTTCCGCGCCGACTTCCTCTCCGAGTCCGAGACTGTGGAGGTCCCGGGGCCGCCCATCGCCGGTATCGAGGCATTACCCGCGGGCTCGGCGTTGCTCGTGGTCAAGCGCGGCCCCAACGCTGGTTCTCGGTTCCTGCTCGACCGGTCTACCACGAGCGCGGGCCGGCACCCAGAAAGCGACATTTTCCTCGACGACGTGACGGTGTCTCGCCGGCACGCCGAGTTCCGACGCGAGGGCGGCGAGTTCGTGGTGGTAGACGTCGGCAGCCTCAACGGCACCTACGTCAACCGCGAGCCGGTGGATACTGCGGTGCTGGCCAATGGCGACGAGGTGCAAATCGGCAAGTTCCGGCTGGTGTTCTTGACCGGTCCGCGTGTCGGTGACCGAGGGGATGCCCAGGGGTCGCGGTGACAGTTCCGGGCCGCTCCGGCCATCGGTCCGGGGCGAGCATCGGCGCGGTGCTCGCTCAGCTGCGGTCGGATTTCCCCGATGTCACGATTTCCAAGATCAGATTCCTTGAGTCCGAGGGGCTGATCCAGCCGCAACGTAGCGCGGCAGGCTACCGGCAGTTCTCGTCGACCGACGTGGAACGGCTGCGCTACGTGCTTGCCGCCCAGCGGGACCACTATCTCCCCCTGAGGGTCATCAAGGAGCAACTGGATGCACACGACCGTGGCGAGTCCCAAGAATCACCCCGAAATCCGTCCGAACACATCCCTGAAAGAGGTTCTGATGGCGGCCGGCGGGTGGCACGTCCACTGATCGGCGTTCGCCCCGACGCAGTGACCGGGCCAGCGGTGCCGGAGAACCTCGACACCGCTGCCCCCGTATGGATGACCGAGGAGGAACTGCTCGCCGCTGCGGGCATCGGCCGGGCGGTACTCACCGAGCTCGAGCGATTTGGCCTGGTCCGACCGGGTCCAGCCGGCTTCTACGACACCGACGCGGTGCTGGTGGCACGGACCGCCCGAGCGATGACGGATTTCGGGCTGGAGCCCAGACACCTACGCGCCTTCCGCGCGTCGGCGGATCGGGAGGTGGGCCTGCTGGCTCAGATCGTCACCCCGGTGACCCGGCAGCGAGATCCCGACGCACGGGCCCGGGCCGACGAGGTGGTCCGGGAACTGGCGGTGCTGTCGTTGCGACTGCACGCCTTGCTCGTGAAGATCGGGTTACGCGGCGTCATCGGCAACTGAGTTCGGCACCAAGCCGGCGAGAAACACGGCGCGGCCGAGAATTGAGTCGCCGCGGGACTCGGCACCGGGGCGGGGCCGCGTGTAGCGTCTTAAGGTAGCGATGGTGGAGACGCGACTGGGCTGGCGGTTGGTCCGGCCGGTAACCAATCCACCGCCGAGCACGACGATCCTCAAGGCATCCGGATTGCAGGGTGCGGTGGGAGGGAGGCGCAACGCGATGAGCGAGATGCGTGTCGTCGGGGTCCGGGTGGAGTTGCCGGCGAACCAGCCAATCCTGCTGCTGCGGGAAACCGAGGGCGAGCGTTACCTGCCGATCTGGATCGGCTCTGGGGAGGCAACCGCCATCGCCCTGGAGCAGCAGGGTGTGCAACCGGCTCGGCCGATGACCCACGACCTGCTCCGCGACGTGATCAAGGCGTTGGGCGGCGAGCTGAAACAGGTCCGGATCACCGCGCTGCAAGAAGGCACGTTCTTCGCCGAGTTGGTCTTCGACGGTAACGTGAGGGTCTCCGCCCGGCCGAGCGATTCGGTCGCCCTGGCGCTGCGGGCCGGGGTACCGATTCACGTCGAGGAGTCGGTGCTCTCGGAGGCTGGCTTGATCATCCCGGATGAGCAGGAGAACGAGGTCGAGAAGTTCCGCGAGTTCCTCGACTCGGTGTCCCCAGAGGACTTCCGCGGCGCGGATACCTGACGGATGCTGTCGCGGCGCAGATACCTGGTGGTGTCTCAAGCTGAAGTTGAGGTTGAGCCTCCCCGCGCGTCGGATTGACCGACTACCTGGCGAGGCCTAACGTCGATCCTCACAGCGAGTCGCGCCGGTGTGATTCGCCCGAGCGGCCGGAGGATCAGCCGCGGGCCGGGTGGCCGCATGGGCCATCGGCGCAAGCGTGGGAGGCATGGGTGGTCGACAGAGCGGACGGTCCGGCGTATGACGTCGACCAGACTGGCGCTGCCGAGCCGGCCGAGCCGCTTGCGCAAGGCACCTTGTTCCCGGATTCCGTTCTAGGTGACGCGCAGGGAATGATCGACCATCTGCTCGGCTACCGTGGTCCGGCCGCATGCCAGATCGCTGGCATCACCTACCGTCAACTGGACTACTGGGCACGGACAAACCTCGTGGTCCCCTCGATCCGCGGCGCCTCCGGTTCGGGTAGTCAGCGCCTGTACTCCTTCAAGGACCTCTTGGTGCTCAAGGTGGTCAAGCGGCTGCTCGACACTGGGGTGTCGCTGCAGAACATCCGGGTGGCCGTTGAGTACCTGCGCCGCCGCGGAGTCCATGACTTGGCCCGCATCACGTTGTTCAGTGACGGCACCACGGTTTACGAGTGCACCTCCCCGGAAGAGGTGGTGGACCTGTTGCAGGGTGGTCAGGGCGTGTTTGGCATCGCCGTGAGTGGGGCGATGAAGGAGATCGCCGTATCGATCAGCCAGTTCCCCCCGGAGCGCGCCGACGGCGGTCACGTCGCGGCAGCACCGGAAGACGAGTTGACCAAGCGGCGCCGGGCCCGTCGGATCAGCTGACACATAACCCAGCTGTGGAGCCAGTCACATTGCCCTGTCTTGGCGCGTTGAGAGCGTCCACGAGCCAGTTCCCCGGGTACGGTGGTTGGGTAGTCGCTAAGCCCGCGCGGGAGAGCTCTCGGCCATTGCTGTCCGGGCGCCGAAGGAGCAACTCCTCCCCGGAAACTCTCAGGCGACCAGGACCGTGCGGGTGAGACGCCTCTGGAAAGTGGTGACGCGAGCCACCCGCCGACGGGGAAATCCGGCGTGACATGCCGGCGAAGCTCTCAGGCGCTCGTCCTCGGCAAAGCCGAACACGGGCAGGGACAGAGGGGGAGGACCGACGGGCATGGTGCCCGGCGGTTCGACCCTGACGCCCGGAGGTCATCACGATGAATGTTTCCGACCGGCGCTCACTGTCCCAATTGGAGCACGGCACCCCGTTCGCGGACCGGCACATCGGGCCCCGTCCGGCCGAGGTGGCCCGGATGCTGGACGTCATCGGTGTGGAGTCGTTGGAGCAGCTCGCACAGTTGGCGCTACCACCCACCGTGTTGTGTCATTCCGGGGCCCAAACGGGTGCCGGGGCGGACGGTGTCCCAGATTTGCCGGCCCCAGCCACCGAGGCACAGGCGTTGGCCGAGCTGCGGGAGCGAGCCGCACGCTGCCATCCGCGGGTGCCGATGATCGGGATGGGTTATCACGGCACGGTGACCCCGGCGGTGATCCGCCGTTCGGTGCTGGAGAACCCCGCCTGGTACACCGCTTACACCCCCTACCAGCCCGAGATCTCCCAAGGTCGGCTCGAGGCGCTGCTCAACTTCCAGACGATGATTTGTGACCTCACCGGTCTGCCGGTGGCCAACGCCTCAATGCTCGACGAGGCCACTGCGGCCGCTGAAGCGATGACGCTACTGCGCCGCGCGGGCCGAGCCGCCCGATCGCGTTTCGTGGTGGACGCCGACACACTGCCCCAGACACTGGCTGTGCTGGCCACCCGCGCTGAACCGCTGGGCATCGAGCTGGACGTCGCGGACCTGTTCGGTGACTCGTCCGGACCGAATCTCCCGGACGGCGAGTTTTTCGGTGTGTTGCTGTCCTACCCGGGCGCCTCGGGCGCGCTGCGCGACCACGCGGCGCTGATCGAGCAGGCGCGTCAGCGTGGTGCGATGGTGGCCGTCGCTGCCGACCCGCTGGCATTGACCGTGTTGACACCGCCGGGGGACATCGGTGCCGACGTAGTGATCGGATCCACCCAGCGCTTCGGCGTGCCGCTGGGTTTCGGCGGGCCGCACGCCGCTTACCTGGCGGTGCGCAGCGGCCTGGAGCGCCAGCTGCCCGGTCGGTTGGTCGGCGTGTCCCGGGACGCCGACGGATCACCGGCGCTGCGCCTGGCGCTGCAGACCCGCGAGCAGCACATCCGCCGGGAGAAAGCCACCAGCAACATCTGCACCGCGCAGGTGCTGCTGGCCGTGATGGCCTCCATGTACGCGGTGTACCACGGACCTGACGGGCTGCGGGACATCGCGCTACGGGCGCACCGGATGGCCGTTGTGCTCGCCGCTGGGTTACGCGGCGGCGGCGTCGACGTGGTATCCGACACATTCTTCGACACCGTGATGACCAGGGTGCCGGGCCGGGCCGAGGAGGTGGTCCGCGCTGCTCGTGCCGCTGGCGTGGACCTGAGGCAGGTCGACGCCGATCACGTCGGGATCAGTTGCGCCGAGACCACCACCCGGGAGCACCTGCGGCTGGTCTGGGACGCATTCGGCGTACCCGCGGCCGATCCGGACATCCTCGACCAGCAGACTCCAGACGCCATTCCCGCCGTGTTGCGGCGTACCACGCCGTTCCTCACCCACCCGGTGTTCTCCGCGTATCACAGCGAGACGGCGCTGTTGCGCCACCTGCGCGCGCTTGCCGACAAGGATGTGGCGCTGGACCGGAGCATGATCCCGCTGGGCTCCTGCACCATGAAGCTCAACGCCGCCGCAGAGATGGAACCGATCAGCTGGCCGCAATTCGCTGAGCTGCACCCGTTCGCACCCCGGGAGGACGCCCACGGGTTGCTCGAGGTGATCAGTGACCTCGAGTGCTGGCTGGCCGCGCTCACCGGGTACGACGCGGTGAGCCTGCAGCCCAACGCCGGCAGTCAGGGCGAGTTCGCGGGCTTGCTGGCGATCCGCGCCTATCACCGCAGCCGAGGCCAGTCCGGTCGCAACATCTGCCTCATCCCGTCCAGCGCGCACGGCACCAATGCAGCCTCGGCGGTGATGGCCGGGATGCGTGTCGTGGTCGTGGGGTGTAACCGCAACGGCGACGTCGACCTCGGTGACCTCCGCGCCAAGATCGCCGAGCATAGTGCAGAGCTGGCTGCCATCATGATCACCTACCCATCTACGCACGGGGTGTACGAGCCTGCTGTGTCGCAGGTCTGTGCGCTCGTACACGACGCCGGAGGGCAGGTTTACGTCGACGGCGCCAATCTCAATGCCCTGCTCGGGCTGGCCCGGCCGGGCTGGTTCGGAGCCGATGTCGGCCACCTCAACCTGCATAAGACGTTCTGCATTCCGCACGGTGGCGGTGGCCCCGGTGTGGGACCGGTCGGCGTACGGGCCCACCTGGCGCCATTCCTGCCCGGGCACCCAGAGACGGCCCCCGGCGCTGTGGTGGGTCCGGTGGCGGCGGCACCATGGGGCAGCGCGTCGATCCTGCCGATCTGCTGGGCTTACATCCGGATGATGGGTGGTGACGGTCTACGTCGCGCCACGCTCACTGCGGTGGCGGCCGCAAACTATGTCGCCCGACGCTTGGAGCAGCACTTCCCGGTGCTGTACGCGGGAAGCAAAGGATTGGTCGCCCATGAATGCATCCTGGATCTGCGACCGATCACCAAGGCCACCGGCGTCACCGTCGAGGACGTCGCCAAGCGGCTGGCCGACTATGGACTGCACGCCCCCACCATGTCGTTCCCGGTGCCCGGCACCCTGATGGTCGAGCCCACCGAAAGCGAGGGCCTTGCCGAGCTGGACCGCTTCTGCGAAGCCATGACCGCGATCCGGGACGAGATCGACCGGCTCGCCGAGGGGGAGTGGCCCACCACGGACAACCCGCTGCGCTGCGCGCCGCACACTGCGAGTTGCTTGGCCGACAAGTGGGATCACCCCTACAGCCGAGAACTCGCCGCGTACCCGATGGGCAGGACGGCTGTCAAGGCGTGGCCGCCGGTGCGGCGGATCGACCAAGCCCACGGCGACCGAAACCTGATGTGTTGCTGCCCCCCGATGGCCGACACGTGAGGACGTCAAGGTCTCGTTCGATGCGACCACGTAGCCAGACCGCGATGGGCGGACTCTGCGTCGGCGTCAGCGCAAGACGTGCGTGGCGTCGCGCACCGTGCCGACGTATTCCTCGACCAAGTCCTCCAGCGCGACGACTCCCAGGGACTTCCCGTCAGGACCCACGACCCGAGCAAGGTGACTGCCGGAGCGGCGTAGCAAAGCCAGTGCTTCGTCGAACTTGGCGATGGCGTGCACCTCGGGCAGCGGCCGCACGCTGCCCGGCGGTACCGGTGTGTCCGGTGGCCTGCCGAGCAGGTCCAGCACGTCCTTGACGTGCAGGTAGCCCACCAGCTGGTCACCGGCGCGCAACGGAAAGCGGGAGAAACCGGTCTGCGCCACGGCACGCTCGATGTCGCCGAGGGTGGGTTCGGCGATGACCGTGATTAGCCCGGAGATCGGGATCAGCACATCGGCAACCGTGCGCTGACAGGTAGCCAATGTCTGAGTCAGCCTGCGGTGCTCCTGGCTGTCCAGCAGACCCTCGCGGCTGGAGTCGGCAATCAGGTTAGCTAGCTCATCGGGACTGTAGGCGCTCTCGAGCTCGTCGCGGGGTTGCACGCCGAACAACTGCAGCACGTGGTTGGCGATCCAGTTCAGTACCGCGATCACCGGGCGCATCAGACGCATCCAGGCGACCAACGGTGGCACCATCCACACTGCGGTGCGCTCCGGCCCGGCGATAGCGATGTTCTTGGGCACCATCTCGCCGAGCAGGATGTGCGCCACCGTCACGATGCCCAGCGCGATGATGAAGGAGACGGTGTGCAGTACCGCGTCGGGCACCCCGAGCGGGCTGGCCAGCCACTCCAACTGGTGGGCAACGGCAGGCTCGCCGAGCGCGCCCAGCCCCAGCGAACAGATGGTGATGCCGAGCTGCGCTGCAGCCAGCATCAGCGACAGTTTCTCCCCAGCCCGGATCACCGTGCGCGCCCGGTGCACCCCGCTCGCGGCCATCGACTCCAACCGGTCCCGCCGCGCGCTGATCAAGGCGAACTCCGCGCCGACGAAGAAGGCGTTGGCAGCCAGTAGCAGCAGCGCGCCGAGCAACGCAGCAGAACTCACTGGGCCACCTGCTCAGCTCGTGCGGTCTGGGTGAGCTGGAGATCGGCAATGCGACGACGGTCCATCCGTTTCACAGTCAACCGCCATCCGTCGAACTCCACTTCGTCGCCGATGTCGGGGATGCGGCCCAGCCGGTCCAGTACCAGGCCCGCCACTGTCTCGTAGTCGCCCTCGGGCATCACGAATCCGGTGGCGTCTGCCACCTCGTCGGCCCGCAACAACCCGGAGATGATCCAGCCCTGCTCATCCAGGGACCGGACCTGAGAGATCTCCATGCGGTCGTACTCGTCGCGAACGTCGCCGACGATCTCTTCCACCAGGTCCTCGAGGGTGACGATGCCCGCGGTGCCGCCGTACTCGTCGACCACGACCGCGACCTGCAGCCCCTGGCCGCGCAGCCGGTCGAGCAACGCGTCGCCGTCCAGCGAGCTGGGCACCGTGGGGACTGTGCTGGCCAGCTCGCCAACCGCGGTCACGGGCCGCTGGTCGGCCGGCACTGCGAAGGCCTGCTTGACGTGCACCACGCCACGCACATCGTCGAGGTCACTGCCATAGACTGGGAAGCGGGAGAATCCGGTCCGCCGCGCGGCGTCCACCAGATCAAGGACGGTCGCGTCCGCTCGCAGTGCCTCCACCCGCATCCGGGGAGTCATCAGCTCCTCCGCGGTGCGTTCACCGAACCGCAGCGAGCGATCCAGCAGGGTTGCCGTTCCCTGGTCGAGAGTGCCTTGCAAGGCGCTGGCGCGAACCAAGGAGCCGAGTTCCTGCGGGGAGCGAGCCGAGCGCAGCTCCTCGGCAGGTTCGATGCCCAGCTGACGGATGATCCAGTTCGCCGAGCCGTTCAGTCCCGAGATCAGCCAGCGGAACGCGGTGGAGAACGCGTTGAGCAGGCCGGCGACCTGCCGTGCCGTGGGCAGCGGCCGGGCGATGGCCAGATTCTTGGGCACCAGTTCGCCGAACACCATCGACAGCCCGGTGGCCAAGGTCAACGCGATCCCCAGCGACACCCCGTCTGCGAGTCCCGAGGGCACTCGGGCCCACGCGATCGACGGCTCGATCAGTTCAGCGATGGCCGGCTCGGCCACGTACCCCGTGAGCAGGGTGGTGATCGTGATACCGACCTGCGCCCCGGACAGCTGAAACGACAGCGTGCTATGCGCATGCTTGACTTGCCGGGCTCGGCGGTCGCCAACCTGCCCTACGTTCGCGTCGACGGTGCTGCGCTCCAGCGCGGTGAGGGCGAACTCGCCAGCAACGAACACGAATGTGCCTGCGGTCAGCGCAAGCAACCCGAGTAAGCCCAGAACGCTAAGCAGGACGTCCATTCATGCCGCCCTGGGGGGCGGCGGGTCGGGGAAGCCGGGCGTAGAACCCGGCTGGGTACTGTCGCCAGGTGCCGATGCGGATGACACCGAGTTCGTCACTCCTCGGGGACCGGGTTCGACCGATTCTACGGATACTCGGTGAGCTGTCGAGCCGGCCACAGGCAGGGCGTCCGCTGAGGCGCCGGATCGCCATCGAACTTGCGCTCCTGCTGAGCCGTCACCAGCCGCCGGGCAGCGGGCGGCCCTCGTCGAAACCGGCTGCCGACTGCACTCCGATGACGGCCCGCTCGGACAGCTCCGTCAGCGTCCGCGCGCCGGCGTAGGCACAGGCGCTTCGCACCCCGGCGCAGATGTAGTCGATGAGGTCCTCCACCCCCGGCCGGTTCGGGTCAAGGTACATCCGAGCGGTGGAGATGCCTTCCTCGAACAGTGCCCGGCGGGCCCGGTCGAAGTTGTCGTCGCGGGCTGTGCGGGCGGCGACGGCCCGCTTGGACGCCATCCCGTAAGACTCCTTGTAGGGGCGGCCGGTCTGGTCACGCTGCAGATCACCCGGCGACTCGTAAGTGCCCGCGAACCACGAACCGATCATGGCGTTCGCTGCTCCCGCGGCGAGCGCCAGCGCGACATCGCGCGGGTGACGCACCCCGCCATCGGCCCAGACGTGGCCACCGGCCGCGCGGGCTGCGGCGGCGCATTCGGCCACCGCGGAGAACTGCGGCCGGCCGACCCCGGTCATCATCCGGGTGGTGCACATCGCCCCCGGCCCCACCCCGACCTTGACGATGTCGGCTCCGGCTTCGATCAGATCGCGGGTTCCTCGTGCGGATACCACATTCCCCGCCACCACCGGTACGTCCGGCTGGCATGACCGAACCGCCCGCAGCGCATCGATCATCTTACTCTGATGGCCGTGAGCGGTGTCGACGACCAGCACGTCGACTCCCGCGGCGAGCAATGCCTCGGTCTTGGCAGTGACGTCGCCGTTCACGCCCAGCGCTGCCGCCACCCGCAGCCGGCCGGTGGCATCCAGCGCGGGGGAGTACAGCTCCGCGCGCAATGCCCCTGTGGGAGTCAGCACCCCGACCAGCCGGCCTTGAGCGTCCACCGCGAGCGCCAACTTCTGGCGGCGGCGGTGCAGCTGCTCGAATACTTTTCGCGGTTCGGTGTCGGCAGGCACCGTCGCCAGGTCGGTCTGCGCCACGTCGGCCAGCCGGGTGAACTGGTCCACGGCGGTCAATTCGGCTTCGGTGACCAGGCCTACCGGGCAGCCCGCGCCATCGAGCATGACGACGGCGCGATGTGCCCGCTTCGGCAGCAAGTTGATCGCATCGGCGACGGCATCCTGCGGGCTCAGCGTGAGCGCGGTGTCCAGCACCAGATGTCGCGACTTGACCCACGTCACCGTCTCGGCCACCACCGCAGGATCCACGTCTTGGGGCAGCACCACCAACCCGCCGCGGCGGGCCACCGTCTCTGCCATCCGGCGTCCCGCAACCGCTGTCATGTTGGCCACCACGAGCGGGATGGTGGTACCCGACCCGTCCACCGTGGAC
>JALZCN010000287.1 GCA_030863045.1 Actinomycetota bacterium
GGACGAGAGGGGGGACGATGATGCGTGGCTTTCTGGGTGGGCGATCAGGTTAGGTGCTCGATACGCGGGCGGCCGGGAGCGGTAGCAGGGAGAACGGGTGCGTCGCCAGGCTTCGAGCTACTACCCAGCTTGGGCGACGGCGAAGATTCTGCGAAACGGGAACCAGGTCACGCCATCGGCTCCGGCGGGGTAGGCGGCCCTCAGTCGGGGGGCCAGTTCCTGCCGAAACGCTGCCCATTCGGCCACCGACAGTACCGCGCGGACGGGCTGCAGGGCGGTTCCGGTGATCCATTCCAGCACCGGGTCGGTCCCGGTCAACCTGTGCAGGTAGGTGGTCTCCCAGACGTCGAGCTCCGCGGCGGCCGAAGCCAGCACCGCGGCGTACCCAGCGGGTTCGAGCACCGGACTGGTCGCCCTGAGGTCGAGCAGATGCCGCCAGCGCGGCTCGGCGGCCAGCCGAGCCGTCTCGGCGTGTGACGGCGCGTTGAAGTTGCCCGGCACCTGTAAGGCCAACCATCCGCCAGGGGACAGTTCACGCATCCACTGGCGCAGCAGGTCCGCGTGATCGGGGACCCACTGCAGCACCGCGTTGCAGACGATTAGACCGGTACCGGGAGGGGGCGACCAGTGACGGACGTCGCACAGCTCGGCGGGGATACCGCGTTCACGCGCGGCATGCACCATCTCCGGTGAGCCGTCCAGCGCCACCAGCGCAGCCAGCGGCCACCGCTTGGCCAATAGCCGCGTGAGGGTGCCCGGCCCGCAGCCCAGGTCAACCACCAGAGCCGGGTCCCGAGCGCCCACCCTGGCCAGCAGGTCGTGGAAAGGCCGGGCCCGATGGTCGCCGAATGCGAGGTAGGTCTCCGGATCCCACACCGAGCCGCGACCTCCTCACTGTCCGCGACCGAACCTAGCCGGGTGGTGCCGACCGCGGCAAGCGCGCCGTGATCTCGCCGGCCACCGCATCCAGCGCGCGAGCCTCAGTGCCGGGATCGGGACGTACCTGCATCACCAGACCGTCCCGACCGGGAATCCGGCGCTGGACGAACCAAGCCCCACCGCCGGGAAGTTCGCAATGCTCGCTGAACCGGATCGAGCTGGTCACCCGCTCGCGCACCACTTCGGGAACCTTGCCGGGGCTGGCGAGGACGAAACGGCGCGGCGGCAGGTCGGACAGCAGCATGGCCTCGCCCACAGTGCCGGTGCTGACGGCTTCAGTGATCACCAGCGCGCTACCGTCCCACACGGCTTTGCTCACCATGTGCCAGCCGATGCGGCGAGTCTCGGTGCCCTCGGGCACCCATAAACCTAGCTGGGTCAGCACCAGGTGCCCGTCACCTGCCAGCTGTCCCGCGGTGACGACCCGCTCGACAGGCTCCAGTGCGCCGGTGAATCCGGCGGGCAGTTCGGGCGCCGCAAAATTCCGCAACAACCATCCCCAGACACTCACTCGTGCGCCCCGACGGCCCGCTCGCGAAGCGCCCGGTAGTACTGCTCCAAGGCCACCAGATCACCGAAGAGCCGATGGTAGGAGTCCGGATCATCCAGTGGTGAGATCCGTTGCAACCGCGATTTGATCTCGGCAACCTGTTGACCGACGACGGTGGCCTGCAGGCGGGCCAGCAGGCTGCCGATGTAGCGCGCGTCGTCGTCCGCGCCGCCCGTGGCCCGCAGCGTCTCCACGGCGAGTTCGGTGACCAGTGATCGCTGAGGGCAGTTCGCAGCGACCGCGTCGATCCATTCTGGACCAAACATCCCCGCAGTGGTGCCGCCAGCGGCCAATACCGCGGCGTGCACCTGAGCGTAAGCGGGGTGGGTGAACGCCTCGGGTGGCAGCGTGTCGTACACCGGGCCGGTCATCGCGGGTTCCTGCAGCACCGCCTTGAGTACCTCACGCTGGGCCTGCAGCCGCACATCGTCGCGCGGAGGGAGATCTGTGCCATTAGCAACCGACGACGTGGCCCGGGGGCGACCACCACGTCGTCGAGGTTCCTCGCCGGCGGCTTCCCGGACCCGCTGCACCACGGTGGCCTCGTCACCCGTCCAACCACTCCAGTGCGCCAGCTGCGTCGCGTACCGATCACGCAGTGCCGGATCCTTGATCCGGGCGACCAGCGGTACTGCCCGGCGCAGCGCTTCGACCTGGCCCTCGGCCGTGTCCAAGTCATGGCCGCGGAGCAGGGTCCGCACTGCGAAGGTGAACAACGGCTGGCGACGCGCCACCAGATCGCGTACCGCCGCGTCACCCTTGGCCTGCCGCAGCTCGCAAGGGTCCATGCCGTCCGGCGCGATCGCGATGAAGGTCTGCGCCGCGAAGCGCTGCTCGTCGTCGAAGGCCTTCAGCGCAGCCTTCTGACCAGCCTCGTCGCCATCGAAGGTGAAGATCACCTCGCCACGCATGGCGTCGTCGTCCATGAGCAGCCTGCGCAGCACGGAGATGTGCTCCGTGCCGAAGGCCGTGCCGCAGGACGCCACCGCGGTGGGTACCCCGGACAGGTGCATCGCCATCACGTCGGTGTAGCCCTCGACCACGACGACCTGGTGGCGCCGGCCGATCTCCCGCTTGGCGAGATCAAGCCCGAAAAGCACCTGCGACTTTCGGTACAGCGGGGTCTCGGCGGTGTTAAGGTACTTCGCTTCGACGCGGTCGTCGTCGAACAATCGCCGGGCACCGAAGCCGACGACGTCACCGCCAAGATCCCGGATCGGCCACAGCAGCCGGCGGTGGAAGCGGTCCATCGGCCCGCGCTGGCCTTCCCGGGACAGGCCGGCCTTGACCAGCTCCTCGACGGAGAATCCGCGGCCGAGCAGGTGCTTGGTGAGCTGCTCCCAACCCGACGGGGCGAAGCCGCAGCCGAAGATATCCGCGGCCTCCTGGGTGAACCCACGCTGCATGAGGAATTCCCGGGCCGGGCGCGCCTCGGCCGAGGTCAATTGATCGGCGTAGTACTCTTGGGCCAGCTTGTTCGCCTCGACGAGCCGGGCTCGGGTGCCGCGGTCGCGCTGCACCGAGGAGCCGCCGCCGGTGAAGGTCAGCCGGATTCCGACCCGATCAGCCAGCCGCTCGACAGCCTCGACGAAGCCGAGGTGCTCGATCTTCATGATGAAGTCGACGACGGACCCGCCCTCGGCGCAACCGAAGCAGTGGAAGGTGCCGTGGCCCGGTCGGACGTTGAACGATGGGGTTTTCTCATCGTGGAATGGGCACAGCCCCTTGAGCGAGTCCGCGCCGGCCCGGCGCAGGGCGACGTACTCGCCGACCACCTCGTCGATCCGGTTGCGCTCGCGGACCTCCGCGATGTCGGCGTCCCGGATGCGTCCAGCCACGGCCGACGAGTCTAGGGTCGGACCGCGTCGCGGGTCCGCAGGGTGGCATCAGTTCATGTGTGGCCGCGTGATCTACATCCGGATAGTCGCCGGAATGTCACCTCGGCCAGGTTGCGTGCGGGCAGCAGGAATTTGCCAAACTTCACCTGGCCGCTGAATTACTACGCGCATCGGACATCGAGACATGAATAGGAATCCGCTCGGCGGCGAAACAATAACCACCTCGGCACGGTCGGATTATGGGTGATAACAGAGTTGAGCCGGCAACTGAATGTCTATCCCTTGTGAGGTTTACCGAACGCTTCTCGTTGACTTCTGGACTACTTTTGTTCACCTTCGAGGTGCAGCGT
>JALZCN010000302.1 GCA_030863045.1 Actinomycetota bacterium
ATCGTGCTCTGGAGACCGTTGCGCGCTTTCGGGCCTGTGTGAGCTGGTGATACGTCGCTCCGACCTGTCCGAGGTGCCTGGGAAGTCGTGATGCCGCGGCGGGGACACTCGTGGGGCTCAGGGCATCAGTTGCTGGCAACCTGCGCTGAGCTCGCTCGCGACATCGCCGTGTGATCAAGGCATTACCCTGCGGTCGAGTCTGACCGCACTCAGCTAACGCAACAGCCCTTAGTCCTGCAGTAGCCGGTCGTCCACCGCCAGGTGATGCTGGTATCGGCACTGGGTGATGGACGACGTCAGGTAGGCGGGATGTCGAGTACTGCTGTGGTGGTGACCGGCGCGGCCGGAGCTCTCGGGCGTGCGGTCGTGGAGGAGTTCGTGGGACAGGGGAGGAAGGTGATCGCCCTCGACCGGGCGGGTAGGCAGCTTGATGCGTTAGGTCAGAATGCCGCGGACCGGGTGGTGATCCCCTTTGGGGTGGACCTAGCCGACCGGGCCGCGGTTACTGCGGTCTGGCGGCGGGTCGATGAGGTCGCTGCGCCGTCGGCGATGGTTGCGGTGGCGGGTGGTTTCGTCGGCGGCCAGCTCGCCGACGTCGAGCCGGCGGCACTGGAGGCGATGCTGCAGTCCAACTTCGTCGCCACGTTGTGGTCATGCCAGGCGGCCGCGCCGCGGCTGGCGGCGGTCGGGGGCGGTTCGATCGTCACGGTCGGGTCGAAGACAGCGGTGAGTGGGGCGGCCCCGATCACGTACGCGACGAGCAAGGCGGCGGTCGTGCGCCTGACCGAGTTGCTCGCCGAGGAGCTGCGCCCGGCCGGGGTGCGGGTGAACGCCGTGCTGCCGTCGGTCATCGACACCCCGGCAAACCGGAGTTGGATGTCGGAAACCCTCGCGCGACGGGCGGTGCCGACCACGGCGATTGCGAAGGTCATTGCGTTCCTGTGCAGCGAGGACGCCTGGCCGATCAGCGGCGCAGCCATTCCCGTCTACGGCCAGTCCTGACCGGAACCGGGCGCCTAGCGGTTGGTGTGGTCGGGCAGCGCCATGGTGGGCACTGTGTGCCGGCGGATCACCGCGAGCGGGCAGGCTCGGCTGATGCGTCGTCTTGCCCGAGTGCCCGCGCCGAGGTCTGGCTTCGCTGGTTTCCGCTTCCCACCGGGGAAGACATCGAGATCACCGACTATCACTGAAGGAGGAGCCTCATGAACACCGCGGCGTCGATGGCCCCCATCCATCCAGGCGAGATCCTCGCCGAGGAGTACCTCGCTCCGCTGGGCATCACCCCGCACGGGCTAGCCGTCGCCATTCATGTGCCGCCGCGCCAGATCAACGAGATTGTGCACGGCAAGCGACGTTTCAGCGCCGACACGGCGCTGCGCCTGGCACGGTACTTCGGAACGTCCGAGCGCTTCTGGATGAATCTCCAAGGCTGCTACGACCTCGAGGTCGAACGCGACCGTCTCGCATCAGTCCTTGACGAGATCCATCCACGCGCCAGCGCTTGAGTGCCACCAGCCGCGTAGGTCCCGCCCGGTGGTACATCAGACGATCGCCGGCCGCCTCGGCTCGCAGCGCTACGCCTAGCCGGTCCACAGCCGGGCTACTTCAAGCCCGACTCGGCGAGCAGCTCCCCGAGACCGCGGTAGAGCTGCTGGAGTACCCAATCCGCGATTGCAGAAGTCACGCAGCAGGAGCGACGGACACCTCGAGGGCAATCGCCTGGGTGTCACTGTCGTACTCGCTTGGGTCACCCTCTAGCGCAAACTCGATCGCGTCCATGCACTCGCGCTGGGCGTCCTCGCGGGTCGCCGTGCCGCCGCCATTGATGTGCAGAGCAGGCACGCGATAGTGCCAAGTGTTCGCGTCGTCATCGAAGAAGAACTCGGCTCGCAGCGTGATGCTCATGTGATCATCCTATAGCTTGCGCAGCTCAGCAAGGGTGTAGCCGTAGTCCTTGGCGATCCGAGCCATCGCCAGCCCACCTAAGTCAACGCCATCATGGTAAGCCTAGATGCGCTGCCGATCCTCCTTGGCAGGACACGATGCGACCCGCGGCAGCGGGTCTCGACCCAGCCATCACGCTTGAGCCCAGCGAGGACGCGGGGCAGCTTTGGGCATGTGGAGGGAAGGTACTGGACTGATCAGTCCGACGGGTAGTGGGCGCCAACGACCCGGCTCGGCCTTTCTCATAGGGGCCGTTGCATGATTGAACGGCGGGTCGTGCAGGTCGGGGCTGATAGCTCGGCGAACATGCGCTACTCTGGGCACAGATACCGATGAGTGGCGTTACCATGTTACGAGACCGTGCAGTGTATCGAGCGGAAGTTGAACGCGGATATCACGCACAAATGTATCCCCTTGCCGTTCGGCGTCGCTTATCCAGAGTCGCTTGGGGGTCGCCCGGTAGACCTGTCTGATACCACCTTTGAGGAACCGATCGGGTCGATCGTCTAAAGGTAATCCTGCCCGCAGTGATGAGTGACGTCTCGCCTCGACGATGTCTGCTAGATCAGCAAGCACTCGCGCGTGAGCTTCCACATAGACACCTTGTCCGGTACCTTCGGGGACTGTCGAGTCATAGATCACAAGGAAGACGTCACCATTTGCGTCAATGTTCCTCGAGTGTTGAGCTTCTGGAGCCGACGTCCAGTAGAAGTTACCTTCGTTATCAAACGCTGAGTAGACCGGGCTGTTCCACGGTTTCCCTTTTGACGAAACCGTCGCAATCGTTATATACAAGATCCGCTTTACGATCTCTCGTGCTGTCGCTTGATATCGATCTCTCATCTCTCTTTCTCTTCTTTCGTCGCACGGCCGTGAATTGCCTTAATGTCGGATGTCCCTCAACAACGACGCTCACAGTGCTGGACATGGAGTAGGCGGCTTTGGTGTGCCGCACACAGTAGAGGAGTGTCGGACGTGGTTGGCTCCGCCTTGATCGTCGAGGGCGATGACAAATGGGTTACTCAGCGTATTAACCAGGTCTACTGGCTGCGTCATGGTAGGTGGCACCCTTCGATCAGGGGTCGAGTCCGTGGAGGCAGCGATGACTGCTTTATATTGCTGTGCTCCTGAAGGCGACTGACTGTCACCAACGAGCAACCCCACCGCGGTTGTCTTTGTTGACCCCGTTGCCGCGTAGCCAACTGACATTGGACCTCGCCGAGCGAATGTGACAACTCAACGCTGGTCGTCGGTGTCGCAGCCCACGTCCACACCAAGAATGTGGAACAGCCGGTTGCTGTGATCACCGCTAGCTCAACCCGCCTATCTCGTTCCGCAAGTCGTTCCACAGCATGTGTCCCAAAAGGATGGTACGGCACTGACTTCCGGTACGTTTCGGCATAGGAACCCGCCAGCATCCATCCGATCTCGGCTACGCCCGCGTCTTCGCCACGAAACGAAACCTGGAACACCAGCCGACGCACTGGCTGCCGCCGTCATCCCGGTCGGTCGTATCTAGCCGTTGACTCGGGGTTTCGGACGTAATTCCCGTACCGTGCGGATTTAAGTTAGGTCGGTTGGCGACGTCTGTCTTCCGAGCTCTAGGGATCGGGACGGCGAGGTGGTACGCGATGTCGTCGGGGGTGGTTGGTGTCCGCAAGGGGCGGCGCGACGGCGCTGAGAGTCCTCGTCCGCTCGCTGGTGAGTTTGATCGCTACTGGAATGCCACTGCGGTTCCTAGTGCGTGTGTACGGCCACGGAAGGCGACCGGAAGTAGCAGGCAGGGTGGCGTCAATTCGTGGTTAAGACGGAGGAACTAGTACGCTTCGGCTATGGATGTGGCGGTAAGCCGAAGTGGCTTATCGGGCGTCAGGGGAACCCTGGCGATCTCTCAGCACCTCGATGTAGGATAGGGCACTGATAACTTTTTGTTTTCGCATCCGCTGCATCCTGGGAGCAACCGGCCTGGAATCCCAAGAGGCACAATGGGTCCTCGCTACGAAGGATCATCACGGAGAGGACGTCGTAGTTCGGCGGTCTCATGGCAACATCCTTGGTAATACGCGCCACCTCGTAATCGAGGGCTCGTCCTACGACTCCGAGCCTGCTGCGCTTAAGGCAGGGCAACGCTGGATGGCCACGGTGCAAACGGTGTTTGCACGCATGGCGATAGGCGCAGACTTTGACGACCGTGCACCAAACGGAATACGGACTGATGCGGGCCTCCACGGCCTGACGGTGTTCACATGCGACCCTCCACCCAAGTTC
This sequence comes from Actinomycetota bacterium, assembly GCA_030863045.1. Classification (GTDB taxonomy): domain Bacteria; phylum Actinomycetota; class Actinomycetes; order Mycobacteriales; family Pseudonocardiaceae. The sequence goes on from JALZCN010000302.1 coordinate 4,213, forward strand.
GTCGGCGCCGGCCCAGCTATGGCCTCGGTCAGCAAATCAGGCCCGGCTGTGTTGCGAGCGCTTCAAACAGCAGCGGCGACGAACGCGACGATGACGCCGCAACAGCAGCTCGCCTACAACCTCTTCAGCACCTCTTTCCGCTTTGTTGCGTTGGCGGAATGTAGGTATGGCTGGCCGGTGTGGAGCCGTGATCAGATGGCGTGGGTGAGTTCGGCGAAGACCGCCGGGAGCCGATGCCGTGGACTGATGTCCACAGCGAGTTCGTAGTGACCGCGGCGCAGATTTTGGATGAAGGCGTGCCCTGTGCTGATCACACGGGTCGAGTGGAGCCGCTTTAGACTGCGCATCGGCCGCAGCCGGGCCTTGAGCCGACCATGATCGACTTTGACAGGGTTGTTGGCGTATCCACGCCGAGTTCATAGTGGCCACGCGGACATTCTGGACAAACGGGTGTCCTGCACTGATCACCCGCGTTGAGCGGAGTCGTTTCAGGCCGCGCATCGGCCGCAGCCAGGCCTTCAGACACCTGTGGTCGGCTTCGACGCGGTTGTTCGCGTGCTGCTCGGTGACGTGGCAAGCAGCGGGCACCAACTCGTCGAGCACTCGTGGGTAGGCCGGGGCCCGATCGTGGTCACCTCGGTCGGACAAGGGTCGCGCACCCAGGGCACGTATCAAGAACCGGCGGTGGCTGCCAGATTCCGCTTCTGGATCGATGACCTGGCCGTCCTGGTCAATCGCCCGATACAGATACACCCGCTGCCCGGCGCCCTTCATATACGTCTCATCCACAAACGACCGATCACCCGGGACGTGTCGGCAGGGACGTGCCGCATCGATGAGCAGTGGGGTGAACCGCTGCACCACCGATAGACGGTCACATGATCGACGGTGATGCCCGCTCCGTCAGCAGCTCCTGGACGTCGCGATACGAGAGCTCGTAGCGCAGGTACCAACGCAGCGCCACCATGATTGCCTCCGACGGAAACCGGAACCCAGCGAAGCCAGACCTCGGTGTAGACACTCGGGTAGGGCAAGGACGCATCAGCCCAGCCTTGTACCGCTCCAAAACCTCGTGTTTGTCGGTTGACCTGCTGGTTTAGAGGAAGATGAGGATCATGCACGATCGTCGATCGTGTGTCCTCGACTCCTCTATCTGATTATGGTGTGCCTATTCCGCTGGCTGGCGGTTGTGCTCGGTGCTTCTTCAACCAGGCGCTGGCCACCACGAAGGTCGTCCCGGTGGAGGTCACCACCGACAAGGCGGCGGTGTACCCGCATGTTCTCGATGAGCTAACCCCGGGTGCTTGGCACAGTACGGAGCTCTACGCCAACAACCGCATGGAAGTTGATCATGGGCAGCTGAAGCGACGGCTGCGACCGATGCGCGGCCTGAAAACAGATCACGGAGCCAGAATCATCATCGCCGGGCACGCGTTCTTCCAGAACATCCGTCGCGGCCACTACGAGCTTGGCGTTGACGAAGCACCTATCTTGCAGGTGATGGCCGCGTTCGACGAGCTGGCTCTGGGGATC
>JALZCN010000338.1 GCA_030863045.1 Actinomycetota bacterium
GCCTACTCCCGGGCGCCTATTCCCCGGCGAGCACCTCGTCCTCGTCCGGAGCGGGACGGAGACGCTGCAATGCGTTGGCCAACTGCGAGCTGGCCGACTCCAGCTGCTCGGTGAGCTGGCGGCGCAGCGTGCGCAGCGCTTCCACCTGCCGGGTGGCTTCCTGCATTCTGGCGACTGCCGTCTGGTCGGCCTCGGTGACCAGACGGCGGGCCACATCGGTGGCCTCGTCGATGCGGCGCTGCGCCTCGATCTTACTGCTTGCCTCCTCCCGCGCCAGCTCCCGAGTCGTTTCACGGCGCCGGGCCGACATGGTGATCTCGAAGTCCTCCTCGGCCTGGCGGCGGCGGACTGCCGATTCGGCGTCGAGCTGCTCGCCTTGCTGTTGAGCCCGCGCCACGATCTCTTCGGCCCGGCGACGTGCGTCGGCGATGGCCCGCTCATGCTCGGCCTCCATCACCGAGCGTCGCCGCTGCGCCTCGGCGATCATCTGTTCGTAGCGAACGCGTAGCTCGTCTGCCTCGCGCTCAGCGTCTGCTCTGACCGCAGCGGCTTCTGCGGTGGCCTTGGCGTTGATCTCCGCGGCCTCCTCCTGGGCCGTCCGCAGCATCCGCGCCACGCGCTCACTCATGCCCTCGACAGTGGTGGGTGGCGCGGCGAGCCGCTTCACCTGGGCGCGCAGGTCATCGATCTCCCCGCGAGCATCCTCCAGTGTTCGGGCGAGCTCCGCAGCCTGCGTGGCGCCTGCATCCCGATCCGCCACCGCGATTCGTAGATCGGCCCGGAGCTGCTCGAGCTGGTAATCCACCTGGGTGCAATCGTATCCACGCCGGACGATGTCGAACGTGAACCTCATCGGAAGCAGATCACGATCGTCGACTGATCCCATAGGGATACGTTACTCGGGTGCTGGTGACGGCGGGTAAGCCGTTCAGGGTCGTCAGGGGCTGGTCATACCCCCCGGAAGCGATTGATATCGGCCAGATGGATCTCGCGAAGTTCCGGGTTGCGCACGCCCAGCCCCTCTTCGGGAGCCAGGCACAGCACACCGACCTTGCCCTGGTGAATGTTGCTGTGCATGTCGTGGGTGGCCTGCCCGGTCTGCTCCAGCGAGTAGACGCGCGACAGCGTCGGGTGCACCTTGCCCCTGGCGATCAGGCGGTTAGCCTCCCACGCCTCGCGGTAGTTGGCGAAATGCGAGCCCACGATCCGCTTGAGGTTCATCCAGAGATAGCGGTTGTCGAACACGTGGTTATAGCCGGAGGTGGAGGCACAGGTAACGATCGTGCCGCCCTTCTTGGCGACGTAGACGCTGGCGCCGAAGGTCTCCCGCCCCGGGTGCTCGAACACGATGTCAGGGTCGTCACCGCCGGTCAGCTCGCGGATCTTCGCGCCGAACCGCTTCCACTCCTTTGGGTCCTGGTTGTGTTCATCCTTCCAGAATGTGTAGCCCTCCGCGTTGCGGTCGATGACCAGGTCGGCGCCCATGCGACGGCAGATCTCCGCCCTCTCGGGGCTGGACACCACGCAGACCGGCGTGGCGCCGCCGCCCAGTGCCATCTGGGTGGCGTAGGAACCCAGCCCACCGGACGCACCCCAGATGAGCACCGTGTCGCCCTGCTTCATGTCAGCGCCGTTCTGGGAAACCAGCTGCCGGTACGCCGTGGAGTTGACCAGGCCCGGACTTGCGGCCTCTTCCCATGTGAGATGCGCCGGCTTGGGCATCAGCTGGTTGGACTTGACCAGTGCAAGCTCGGCAAGGCCGCCGAAGTTCGTTTCGAAGCCCCAGATGCGCTGCTCGGGATCGAGCATCGTGTCGTTGTGCCCGTCGGGATGCTCCAGTTCGACGGACAGGCAGTGGGCCACCACCTCATCGCCGGGACGCCAGGCATTGACCCCCGCTCCGGTCCGCAGCACCACGCCGGCCAGGTCGGACCCGACCACGTGGTAAGGCAGGTCGTGCCGGGCGGCTAACGGGGAGGTGCGGCCGTAGCGCCTCAGAAACCCGAAGGTGGGCAGCGGTTCGAAGATCGACGTCCAGACGGTGTTGTAGTTGATGGCGCTGGCCATCACGGCGACCAGGGCCTCGCCGGGACCGAGCTCGGGTACCGGTACCTCGTCGAGGTGCAGGGACTGGCGCGGGTCCTTGTCCCGGCTGGGCATCCCGGCGAACATCTCGGCTTCGTCGGCGTGCACCGTGATTCCCCGGTAGGTGTCGGGTACCGGAAGTGAGCTGATGGTTTCGACGTCGTCGTTCAGGATGGCATCAAGAATCTTCTGCACGGTCATCCCTTCCTACGCCCGCTTCCCGCTCGGCGATGGCCGGCTACGCTGAGGTTACCGATCGGTATATCAATCGCCCAGCTCCGACTGAGTGAGGGAGACCACTCCGTCTACCGACGGTATTAGCTCGGTTGCGAGGGTGCGGCGCTCGATAAACCCCATGAATTCGATGCCACGGACGTCTATGCCTAGGCGGAAGGTCCGTGGTGTCGGGTCCGCGGCGGCCCCGTCCCTGCGGGCTCAAGGCTCAGTTGTGGGGGGCTCTACCAGCTCGATGAGTACGCCACCGGCGTCTTTGGGGTGCACGAAGTTGATCCGGGAACCGGCGGTGCCGCGGCGTGCGGTGTCGTACAGCAGCCGGACGCCGGTGGCCCGTAGCGCAGCCATGGCCGTTTCGATGTCGGTGACCCGGTAGGCCAGCTGCTGCAGCCCAGGGCCGCTGCGGTCCAGGAACTTGGCGATGGTGGACGTCGGACCCAGTGGGGCGAGCAGCTGAACCGCGGCACCGGTACCGGGGTCGCCCGGAGCGCGCAGCATGGCCTCGTGAACTCCCTGTTCCTCGTTGATCTCCTCGTGCACCAGCTCCAACCCCAGCGTCACACGGTAGAACTCAACGGCTGCATGGAAATCGGGTACCGCAATGCCGACGTGGTCGATTCCTGTGACGAAAGATTGGAGTTGCGTCATGGGGTGCAGCGTACGTTCGGGGTGTGCTCATCGTCACTGCCGTGCGCGGGCCATCGTGCGCGGTAAGGTCGCAGGATAAGCCCTGATCATCCACGCCGGAGGTTTGCGCCATGACCGGTTCTGTCATCGTGGCCGGAGCACGTACCCCGATGGGTCGACTGCTCGGCCAGCTCAAGGATTTCTCGGCTGCCCAGCTTGGTGGATTCGCGATCAAGGCCGCGCTCGAACGCGCTGGTGTGACGCCCGAGCAGGTGCAGTATGTGATCATGGGCCAGGTACTCACGGCGGGTGCTGGTCAGATACCCGCGCGTCAAGCGGCGGTCAACGCCGGGATCGGAATGGACGTGCCGGCTTTGACCATCAACAAGGTATGCCTGTCCGGGTTGAATGCGATCGCGCTGGCCGATCAGCTGATCCGGGCCGGCGAATTCGACATCATCGTGGCCGGTGGCCAGGAGTCGATGACCCAGGCGCCGCACCTGCTGAGCAAGTCGCGCACCGGGTTCAAGTACGGCGATGTCACCATGATCGACCACATGGCCTACGACGGTCTGCACGACTCTTTCGACCAGGTATCGATGGGTGCTGCCACCGAAAAGCACAGTGCGCGTCACCAGCTGACTAGGGCCGAGCAGGACGAGTTCGCCGCGCAGTCGCATCAGCGGGCTGGCCGCGCCGTGGAGAGCGGGCTGTTCGACGAGGAGATCACGCCGGTCACCGTGCCGCAGCGCAAGGGCGATCCCATTGTGGTGAAGGCTGACGAGGGCATCCGGCCTGACACCACCGCCGAGGGCCTGAGCAAGCTGCGACCGGCTTTCTCCGCCGACGGCACCATCACCGCCGGGTCGTCGTCCCCGATCACCGACGGCGCCGCCGCGGTCGTGGTGATGAGTAAGGCCAAGGCGGCTGAGCTCGGCCTGAGCTGGCTAGCCGAGATCGGCGCGCACGGGGTGGTGGCCGGGCCCGACGACTCCAGCCTGCACGAGCAGCCCGCCAACGCGGTACTGGCGGCCTGCCGCAAGGAGGGCGTCGATGTCACCGACCTCGACATCGTCGAGATCAACGAGGCGTTCGCCGCGGTCGGTGTGGTATCCACCCGCAAGTTGGGTATCGACCCGGCACGGGTCAATCCCAACGGTGGGGCGATCGCGCTGGGGCATCCGATCGGCGCGTCCGGGGCTCGGCTGGCTCTGCATCTGGCGTTGGAGCTGAAGCGCCGTGGCGGTGGTGTGGGAGTTGCGTCGTTGTGCGGCGGCGGTGGTCAGGGTGACGCGCTGATCCTGCGGGTACCCGGTAACGACGCAGCGTGAGTTCCGGTCGTCGTGATATCGGCGACCTCGTCGTTCGGGCGCGGCAAGGCCAGGCACGGGCGGTGGCCCGGTTGATCTCACTGGTCGAAGACGGGGCCCCGGAGCTGCGCGAGGTCGCCGCTGCGCTGACACCTTACGCTGGGCACGCCCAGATCGTCGGCATCACCGGCCCGCCCGGGGTGGGTAAGTCGACGTCGGTCAGCGTGCTCGTCACTGCGCTGCGGGCGGCCGGCAACAGGGTCGGTGTGCTCGCCGTCGACCCGTCGTCACCGTTCTCGGGAGGCGCCCTGCTGGGCGACCGGGTTCGAATGCAGGACCACACCACCGACCACGGGGTCTTCATCCGCTCGATGGCCACCCGGGGGCATCTGGGGGGCATCGCCTGGGCGACGCCGCAGGCGCTGCGGGTGCTCGATGCCGCGGGCTGTGACGTGGTGCTGGTGGAGACCGTGGGCGTCGGCCAGTCCGAGGTGGATGTCGTCTCGCTGGCCGACACCACCGTGGTGTTGCTCGCCCCGGGGATGGGCGACGGCATTCAGGCGGCCAAGGCGGGCATCCTGGAGGTCGCTGACGTCTTCGCGGTGAACAAGGCTGACCGCGACGGTGCCGACCAGACCGTCCGCGATCTCAAGAACATGATCTCGCTCGGCCGCCGGGGTAGGGAGGGTCCACACTGGCGGCCGCTGATCGTCCGCATGGTGGCGACCACGGCAGAGGGCGTCGAGGACCTCGTCGCGGCTGTCGAAGAACACCGCCAGTGGATGATCGACCATGGTGAGCTGGAAGCCCGCCGGCAGCGCCGGGCGGAAGCCGAGATCGAGGCCCTCGCGCTGGCGCAACTGCGTGCCACACTGGGCGACCTCCGGCGGGGTAGCGCGCTGCCTGGACTCGCCAAGCGGGTCGTCGTGGGCGAGCTGGATGCCTACCGGGCAGCTGACGAGCTGATCGCTGAGCTGGGCGCGCCGCGCTCGTGAGTGCATCACAGTGTCATGACACTGTTATGCACTCACGAGTAGCGGCACAACATCGGCGAGCACGGTGCCGGGCTCGATCAGCCGGGCGGGTGCCGGGCTGTCGTACACCACCAGCAGCCGCCGCCCGTCGAGCAGCCCGATCCCTTCGGCGTGATCGTCACCGTCGCCGAAGGGAAGGTCCAGCTCGCGGCTCAGCGCCGGTGCCCGAACGACCCGGGGCGCGGCACCATCGAGCGCGCCGTGCCAGCGGTACACCCTTACCGGCCCGTCGAGGTTCATCGACGGACCGGTCAACACCAGCAGGTCGGCACCGTCCGGACACAGGTCACGCACACCGAGCCCGTCGAGGTCGAGGAAATGCGTGCGGTACACCGCGCCGTCGTCGTCCAGCGGAGCGAGCTCGAGCACGTCCTGACCCATGTCCTGGCGTGGTCGCAGTGTGATCACCACTGCCCAGCCCCGCAGCACCGGCCCTCGTAGGCCTAGGTACAGCGACTCGCCGTGAACCGCGATGCCCTCGACGTCGAACCCGTTGTCCTTGCCAGGGATCGCCAGGAACGGGGAGAGGTGCGGATCGTCGACGAGCAGGCCGGTGATCCCACCGGGCAGCAACGCGCTGGTGTGCCCGTTCGGCGTTTTGCGGACGATCGCCGGTAAGCCGTCCGGACCGTCTGCGACGGCAAGCCGGGCCACCAGGCGACGGCTGGGTTCGTCGGTCACCTGGGCCAGGCGCCGCACAGCCTTGTCCCCATCGTGCTTAGCCTTGATCTGCTTGCGCCGGCTGCTGTGGGAACCAAGCGCCCACAGGTAGGGGCCATGGCGGCCCAGCCCCTCGACGTCCACCTCACCGTTCGGGTCGCCGGGCAAACTGAGCACATCGGCGAGGCGGAAGGTGGTGTGCCCGCCATAACCCGTGCCC
>JALZCN010000365.1 GCA_030863045.1 Actinomycetota bacterium
ACTTAGGGTCCGCACCTCGCCGGTGCGGACCCTATGCCGGTGAGTCAGTCTGGCCGGTCCGGATCGGTGCGCGCCGACTCCGCGACCTGCAGAACTAACGAATCGTGCGGATTTGGTCGGCCTGCGGACCCTTGGGCCCCTGAGTGATCTCAAACTCCACCCGCTGGTTCTCCTCCAGCGTGCGGTAGCCGGTCGCCTGGATCGCCGAGAAGTGGGCGAAGACATCGGGGCCACCACCATCCTGGGTGATGAAGCCGTACCCCTTCTCCGCGTTGAACCACTTGACCGTGCCGGTCGCCATCTTCCATCTCCTTCTCGGGCCGCCTGTACGGCCCGCAATGCGGGTGTCCCGGATCGCCGTCGTGATCACCCCGAGCGTGATGCGTGTGCACCGCGCCGGCCGGACACAACGAACGCCTGTGGCGCGCTTGCTCCACAGGCGTACTTGGAACCAAGACTGCTACGGGCGCAGACGTTAGCAGAATCAACAGCTTCGCAGGAACCGGTCGAGGACCCGGGTACCGAAGATCAGCCCATCGATCGGCACCCGCTCGTCGACACCGTGGAACAGCGCGGCGAAATCGAGATCGGGCGGCAGCCGCAACGGCGCGAATCCGAAGCAGCGCATTCCCAGGCGGCTGAACGACTTGGCGTCAGTGCCCCCGGAAAGCATGTACGGGACCGTGCGCGCGCCGGGATCCTCATGCTGGATCGCGGCGTCCATCGCGGCAACCAGGTCGCCGTCGAAGGCGGTCTGTACCGGCGGATGGTCCACCACCCATTCGCGGGTGACGTCGGGGCCGAGCAATTCGTCGACTTCCCGATCAAACGCTGCCCGGCGTCCCGGCAGCACCCGGCAGTCCACCACCGCCTCAGCCGTGGAGGGAATGACGTTGGCTTTGTACCCGGCGTCAAGCATTGTGGGGTTGGCCGTGTCACGCAGCGTGGCGCCGACGATTCGGGCAATCCCGCCGAGCTTGGTGACCGCGCCTTCCAGGTTGTCGCCGGAGAAATCCAGCCCGGTCTCCTCGCTGACCGCGGTCAGGAACTCGTGCACAGTGTCGGTCATGATCAGTGGAAAGCGGTGGTTACCCAGCCGGGCCACCGCCTCACACAGCGCAGTCACCGCGTTGTCCTCATGAACCATCGATCCGTGCCCAGCCCGAGCCCGGGCCCGCAACCGCATCCAGGCGAGGCCCTTCTCCGCAGTCTCGACGAGGTACAGCCGGCGTCCTTCGCGTATCGTCAGGGAGAAACCGCCGACCTCGCCGATCGCCTCGGTGCAACCTTCGAACAGGTCCGGGCGGTGCTCAACCAACCAGTAAGCGCCATATCGACTGCCGGCTTCCTCGTCGGCCACGAACGCGAACACCAGGTCACGTGGCGGGATGACGCCGTCGCGCCGGAACCGCCGGGCGACGGCGATGGTCATCGCGACCATGTCCTTCATGTCGACCGCACCACGGCCCCACAGGTAGCCGTCCTGCACCGCGCCGGAGAACGGGTGCACTGACCACTCGGTGGCATCGGCGGGGACCACGTCGAGGTGGCCGTGCACGAGCAGCGCGCCCCGTTTGGGGTCGGCCCCTGGCAGCCGGACGATCACATTGCCCCGTCCGGGAGCTCCGGACTCAATGTAGGTGATCTCGAAGCCCACCTCGGCGAGCTTCTCGGCGACGTACTCGGCCGCAGGCCGCTCAGCGACGAGGGTGTCCGGGTCGCCGGTGTTGGTGGTATCGATCCGGATCAGGTCGCTGGCCAAGCCGACGACCTCATCCTCGGCTGTGCTGGCGCTTCCCGCCGGTCCCTCCACCTGGCCTTCCTACCACCGCTGATCTGCTGAAGCTACGATGCCGCGCCGAGTTGGGACGGCGGGTGGCGATCAGCTACCCTCGTTGCGCGCCGTACGGCGATAGTGGTGCGTGCGACGTCTCAGTAGGGAAGTCCGAGTGGCGGAATGGCAGACGCGCTAGCTTGAGGTGCTAGTCCCCGGCTAGGGGGTGGGGGTTCAAGTCCCCCCTCGGACACAGACACTACGCACACGGATGATATTGGTCGGGTTTCGGCCAGTACGGTGTGTTCTGTGTGGTTGTAGGTGAGGCGGACGCCAAGCTCGCGGTAAACCTCCCCCTTGTCTGCTGGGTCGGCGCGGCGCAAGGCGTTCAGCAAGCCACCGAGCGTGTTCACTATCGCGTGGATGTCGTCTCGGCTCATCCGTCGGTTCGCACCGTGCCGGCTAGCGAGGGTGGCCAGCCGGGCCTCCGCGAGCGTGCGTTGCTGCTGCACCTGTTGGCTCCATGCCACCACCAGTG
>JALZCN010000392.1 GCA_030863045.1 Actinomycetota bacterium
TAGCGTCACCGCGTCGTAGGGTCAATGGGCAGGGGGCTCACCGTGGTCGGAATCGGTGGTTCGATGCGCCCGGACTCACAATCCGAGCGAGCCTTGAGCGTGGTCCTCCAGGCTGCCCGGGTCGCCGGTGCCGAGACCGTCGCGATCACCGGTATGGACCTGGTCCTGCCGTTCTACGATCCCGCGGTGCGCGAGCGCAATGAGGTGGCCCACCGGCTGGTGCACGCGTTGCGGGAAGCCGATGGCGTGGTGCTGGTCTCACCGGGCTATCACGGCACCGTCTCCGGTTTGGTGAAGAACGCGCTGGACTACGTCGAGGACCTGCGCGACGATCCGCGGCCATACCTGGACGGGCGGGCGGTCGGCTGTGTCGCCATGGCGCGGGGTTGGCAAGCGACGGTGACCACGCTGACCGCGCTGCGCTCAATCGTGCACGCGCTGCGCGGCTGGCCGACGCCACTGGGCGCGTCGCTGAACTCCACCGAGGTGACCTTCGACGAACATGGCATCCCGTCCGACCCTGTGGTGGATCGCACACTACGAACGATCGGGCAGCAGGTGGTGCAGTTCGCCCTGACTAGGCGAGGCTGACCTGGTCGGTTCGCTGGAGGCAAGCGTTTCAGGACGCAGGGCGGCCCGGACGCGCAGGACGCCTCCTTCCAACCGGCCGCGGGGGCGCAACCCGGCTCGCCGCAACACCCGGGTCAGCCCGCTGTTGCCCACCTGCGACACCGCGATGAGCTCGGTGAGCTGGTCGGCACTAGCCAGCTCCACCAGCTTGCGGGCCAGCGCCGTGCCCACCCCCCGGCTCTGCCAGGAGTCCTCCACCAGCAGCGCCACCTCAGCGGCGCCGGTGCCGGTGTCGATGAGATTGGCCAATCCGACCGCGACGCCGCCATCGGTGGTCACCGCGAGCACGCTGGTGGAGCCATCAGCACCGATCAGCTGCTGCAGTACCGACGCCGGCAACACCGGTCTGGTGGACAGCCATCGCAGCGACCGGGTCTGCGGGGAGCAGCGCGCGTGCAGTGCGGCGACCAGCGGCGCGTCCGCGGCGGTCGCGGGGCGCAGCACCACCTCGGCGCCATCGGTCAGCTGGACGTTGGTGCGTGGCGGCGGAAGCCGGTGCCCGTCGGAAGTTCCGGCGAGTTCGAGTAGCGCTGCGGCTCGGGAGATCTCGGTGGCAGTGAACGGCCAGCCGCGGCGCAGCCGTACCCGCGCCGATCCGGTGCCGACCTCGGCATGATGCGCGGCATGATGCGCGGCCGGCGACTCCTGTGGCCCGGCCAGCTCGGCGCGCAGCAGGGCGGCCACCGCGCGTGCAGCGCTACCCGGGTCGACGGCAACGCAGTGCGCGAGCGCCAGCGCGGTGTTCACCGGATCGGCCAACGCCTGCGCGTCGGCCTGCACCACCACCGAGATGCGAAAACCGGCGGCCTCGATGGCTTCCACCAGCACCGGCACCGGAACCTCCAGGGGCACCCTGACCAGAAGCTCGTCGGTCACGGCGCCGTCTTGGGCTGGTTCGCCGACCACGTGTAGGGAGACGATGTTGGCCCCGCACCCACCGATGGCGGCGGCGAGCGCGCCCAGCTGGCCGGGCTGATCGGCCACGTCGACGTGCAGCCGCCACAGGGTCACGGTGACCACCTCCCGGCCCAGCTTCCGCCGTCGCGGTTACCACCGCGTTGACCTTAGGTAAAGTTCACCCGTCGCGATCAGCCCGCCAAAACCCCGCGGACGAACGCCACCTCAACGGCGGCGAGCCGCAATGTCTCGGCCACCACCAGCGACCCGTGCCCGGCGTCATAGCGGTAGACCCGGTGCGGCTTGCCCAACTCGGCGAGCCGGGCGAGGTAATTGTCGATCTGACGGATCGGGCAGCGTGAATCGTTCTCCCCGGCCAGGATCAGCACCGGAGCCCGGACGTCGGCCGTGTAGCTGATCGGAGAACAGGTCCGGTAGAGCTCCGGCAGTTCCTCGGGCGAGCCGCCGAACAGTGCGCGGTCAAACGCCCGCAGCGGCTCCATCTCGTCGGCGTAGGCGGCCAGGTAGTCGGCCACCGGGATCCCGGCGACTCCGGCCGCCCAGCGCTGCGGTTGGGTCCCGAGCGCGAGCAACACGAGATAGCCGCCCCACGACCAACCGTCCACCACGCAGGCGGCTGCATCGGCGAGCCCGCTGGACACCGCCCAGTCGTGCACGGCCGCGACGTCCTCCAATTCGCTCAGCCCCGGCCGACCCTCGATCGCGTCCCGCCAGGCCGAGCCGTAGCCGGTGGATCCCCGGTAGTTGACGTGCACGACGGCGAAGCCGGCGTCCAGCCAGAGCGCGCGGCTTGCGGAGAAGCGGTCCCCGTCGGCCGCATGCGGGCCACCGTGCAGCAGGAACACGGTGGGCAGCGGACCGTCGGGCGCACCGGCTGGCCGGGCCACCAGAGTGTGCACGGCTCCGTTCGGCGTGGGCACGAACTGATCAGTCAGGGGTTGCGAGTCCGGGGAGGGATCGCCGTGGGGCTGCAGCAGCACCCGGTCGGTGCCGTCGGGGTGCAGCGCCCGGATGACCGGCGGCTGGGCGGCGCAGGACCAGGCGTACTCCACGGTGCCATCCGGCCGGGCCGCCGCACCACCAACCGTGCCGGGGGGAATGTCCAGCGCGGTCAGCTCGCCGGTGGCCAGGTGGTAGCGGTGCAGCGTGGACCGCGCCGCGTGCTGGTGCACGACGAGCAGCGCCTCGCCGTCGGGATACCAGTCGGCGACTACCTCCCCGGGCAGCTCCAACGCGATCTCGGTCTCGCTGTTCGCCGTGACGTCCCAGATCAGCAGCTCCTGACGACCGCGCCGCTCGTGGGTGACCAGCAGCCTGGTGTCGCCCTCCAGCGGGGCGAAGCCGAGGACGCCCAGGCCCTTGCCGGGACCGTCCCACTTGTCGGCGATCAGTGCGGTGTCTGCGTCGACGCAGAGCACCCGGATCGCCGGGTGGCGGGAGTCGCCGTGCTCGGAATGCTCGATCGCCAGCAGCTTCTCGTCCCGGGACAACGCCCCCACGCCGGCGTCGTGCTCGCTGCGGTAGACCACCTGGGCGGTGCCGTCCCTGGATATCCACACCGTGGTGCCCTCGTCGGTGGAGGCACCGACTGCTGCTGTGCGCCGTCCGAGATCCAGCCCGGCGGGGTAACCGGGACCGGTGCCCGGTACCGCGGCCTCCGGCTGGGCATCAGCGGGTCGCCCGGCGAACGGCTCGGTCACCCAGCTCCCGAACTCATCACCGTCGGTGTCGGCGAACCACCACACCTGCTGCCCATCGGGCGTCACCGTGGCGATGTGCGTGCCATGCGGGCGGTCGGTGACCTGGCGATGCGTCCCAGTGGCGCGGTCCCAGGCGTAGACCTCCCAGGTACCCGAGGCGTTGGAGGTATACAGGCAGCGGTCCGGGGCGTCCCGGGCCCACTGCGGCAGGCTCACCCGGGGCGCGGTGAACCGAGCCCGCCACCGGGCTTCCGCCTCCGGGTCGTCGAACAACGTCTCAGGAACGGACGCAACATCCACTCCCCAATAATGTCGCATCCGCGTGGTGGCGGTCGCCGCGGCGCCGGGCCGCTAGCGGGCGAGGCGGCGCGCGGTGTCCTTGATGACCTCGGTGAGCACACGTTGGGCTGATGAGCCCATGCTGAGCAGCACCACCTGCAGCTGGCGCGCGGTGTCCGGGTCAATCTTGCCGATCATCTGTGCCGATTTACTCGTCACGAACAGCAGGACGCGTCGGAGGTCGTTCGGGTCAGGGGTGCGGTGGACCAGCCCGGCCCGGGCGAGCCGATTGACCATCGCGCAGGTTGCCGGTGGCCTGGTGCCCAAGGCCTCCGATAGCGAAATCAGCGTCATCGGAGCCTTCGCGGCGCTGATGAAATGCAGCGCTATGAGCTGCGACAGCGTCAGCTCGCTGTTCGCCCAGGCGGCCGGGCGAGTCGACACCATCTTCCGCAGGTAACAGGCGAGCCAACGGGCATCCTCCGGCGTCACCATGGAATATATGGCCCTGGGTAGGCCGTGCGGAGCTGCATTTCAGTGACCTCCGTTGCTCACCTGCCATTCATGGAACCAACGAAAGCAGTCCAACGCAAGAACACGCTGGTGGTACCCAGTCCGGGATGGGCTGGTGACCCGCCTGACGGTCCGATACCGACGCCCTGGTCAGTGCCCGGTGCGGTGCCGGAGCAGAGGGACGACCTCGGCGCCAAGGCGGGCGATGTTCTCCAGGGTGCGGGTGCGGTCACCGGCGCCTTCGACCAGCAGGATGAAATGGCTGATGCCGGTGGCCTGCGCCGTGGCAGCCAGCGTGTCGCGGCAGTGTTCGGGGGTGCCGACGGGATGTAGCCGGCACAGCAGCTCGGTGTACTCGTCGGGATCGCGCGGGTGGTGCGGCGCGCCATCGGCGCGCCGGTAGCCGGCCAGCCCGGGACCGAGCCAGCGGGGAAGGTGATCCCGCATGGTGTTCACCGCCTCGCACTGGGTGTCGGCGACGTATCCGAGTGCGGCACTGAGGTGATCGACATAGCTCATAGACACGCGGTTGTCGTTATAGTGGCCGATGAAGGCAGCCTTCTCAGCGTCGTCGGCGTGCATGCCGAGCAGCAGCGGCAGGCCGCGACGGGCGGCGAGCTCCACGGTGCCGGTGGTGGTTGCCGCCAGGATCACTTCGGGGCGCGGCTGGGTGCGCGGTCGCGGCACGATGTCCACGTCGGGGAACCGGAACTGCCGCCCATGGCCGGCCAGGCGGGATCGGGTCAGGGCGGCGAGCAGCAGGTCGAGGGACTCGGGGAAGCCGTGCTGGTAGCGGTCCAGCCCGGTGCCGAAGACCTCGAGGTCGATCCACGGGCCGCCCCGGCCGACGCCGAGGCGGAACCGTCCGCCGGAGAGCTGGTCGAGCAGGGCGGCTTGCTCGGCGAGTGCGACCGGGTGCTGGGTGGACAGCACGCTGACCGCGGTACCCACCGCGATCCGGCGAGTTGCGCCGAGCAGGTAGCCAGCCAGGGTGGTCGCCGAGGGACAGATCCCATAGGACATGAAATGGTGCTCGGCGACCCACACGTCGTCGAAACCGGCCTCCTCGGCAGCCACCGCCGCCGCAACCGTCGATTCCAGCACGGTGGTGTGATCCTGGCCGGGGAACTGGGCCGCGAGCAGGAACACCCCGAACCGCATTCAGCTGGTCAGCAGTCCCGCAGCTCGGGACTCTGATTGAGCAGCTGGCCGCGCGCGGAGACGAACGCCCGGTAACGGGCTCCGCCGGTGGCCGTAGGCCGGAACGCGGCCACGCGGTGGCAGTTCTGGAAAGCCAGCTTCACCCCGAAGTGACGTTCCAGGCCGCCGCGGATGGCGTCGGAGGCCAGTGCCCGCAGCAGCTGGCCGCGCTCGGCCTCACTGGGTGGTGGGAGCTCGTGGTCGGCGAACTCGGTGGCCTCCCCGGCGAGCTCAAGCTCGGTCACCACGCCACTGATGACCTGCCAGGCGTAGGGCAGGGACACCCGCACGCAGTCGATGAACTCGGCGTCGTCGACCTCGCCGTGTTGGGCGCGCTCGAGTAGGGCGGTGGGAACGTCAAGGGACATGGTTTCCTCCGGTGCTTAGGTGCGTTGGTCAGGGCGTGGTGGCCGGCAGCTGGCCCGATTGCGTCAGCGCGTCGGGGCCGTGCACGAAGTCCGGGTCGATCTGGTCGGCGAGGTCGCACCCGGTGCGGTCATTGGCCCAGGCGGCGGCGTTGCGCAGGTGGAACTCGACGGCCTGGCGCTGGTAGGTCACCCAGTCCTTGGTGGTGCCGTCCACGACCTCGAGCATCGCGTCCAACGTGGCCACGTTGGACGGTTCCAGCGCGCTGGCTGGCCGGATCTCACCCCGCTCGGCGGCGCGGACATGCGCGGAGCGGCTTACCCAGCCCACCAGGCCGGCACCGATCTGCGCGCGGAGGAACGCGGCGTCGTCGGAATCGGAAACCTTGTTGCCCACTACCGCGATCCGCACCCCGAAGTCGCGGGCGTAGCCGCGGTACTGCCGGTACACCCCGACGCTGCGCAGCGTGGGCTCGCAGACCAGGAACATCACGTCGAAGCGGGTGAACAGCCCGGAGGCGAAGGAGTCCGCGCCGGCCGTCATGTCCACCACCACGTACTCGCCGCCCTCGTCGACGAGGTGGTTGAGCATCAGCTCGACCGCCCCGACCTTGGAGTGATAGCAGGCCACCCCCAGGTCATCCTCGGCGAACGGGCCGGCCACAGCCAGCCGTGCCCCATCGATGTCGCGCACGCACGCGTCATAGATTGGGTTGCGCTCCACGATCCGCAGCAGCCGAGAACCCGCGCCCGGTGGTGTCGTCTTGACCATCGCCGCAGCTGAGACGATCCGCGGGTTTACCCCCCGCAGGTAGTCCTTGATCAGCGGCAGGTGCGCGGACAGGGTCGGTAGCGCGGCTGCCTCGGCCTCGGTCGCGCCGAGCGCAACCGCCAGGTGCTGGTTGATGTCGGCGTCCAGCGCCAGTACCGGGCGGCCGGTGGCCACCAGGTGGCGGACGAGCAACGCGGTCAGCGTGGTCTTGCCACTGCCGCCCTTGCCAACCAGAGCGATCTTCAAAGGCGTACTCCGATGCGGGTTGAGTGGGTAGGCCCGGAACAAGCCCGCTAAGGATAACGGTTGTCAGTGTCGTCAACAGACTCCGCTCGTCACGCCCACCGAACAGACGACCCCAACCCCCCGTTCGCGCGGTGGCTCCCGTGGCTTAGCGTCATGAACTCGACACCGCGGCCGTCCCGTCCGGCGGAAAACGTCCGTGGCGTCGAGTTCACTGCTACCAGCTTGCACGCAGAAGGGGCGCGCGCCGATTCATTACTTGGGACACTAGATTCG
Organism: Actinomycetota bacterium; assembly: GCA_030863045.1. Classification (GTDB taxonomy): domain Bacteria; phylum Actinomycetota; class Actinomycetes; order Mycobacteriales; family Pseudonocardiaceae. The sequence continues at coordinate 6,897 of JALZCN010000392.1, forward strand.
TACTATAGCGTGGACAATCTGGCTGCTCCACAATCCCTCGTCAATATAGCACCACAGCAACTACGATTCGTTGAGAATCTTTTATCGAGTGCGCGCGGCAGGGATCGCAAACAGCTCCTGTATGCAGGAGCGCGCTATGCCGAGTTTGCTGGATGGATC
>JALZCN010000410.1 GCA_030863045.1 Actinomycetota bacterium
CACCCAGCGCCGGCGACGGGTCCAGGCCGGCCTCCTCGGCCAACCGGTGGCGGTACTCGCGCCCGGTGCGTAACGCCTCCGTCGCCCGGCCGGTGGCTGCCAGCGTCCGCATCAGCAGCAGGGCCGCGGGCTCGCGCAGTGGGTCGGCGGCCAGCGCTGCAGCCGCGAGTCCCACGACCCCCTCGTCGAGCTGTCCGGCGTCGATCGCACAGCCGACCAGGGCGTCGGTCACGTCGCGGTGCAGCTGTTCCAACGCCACCACCGCAGTGGCCACCGGCGAGACCTCCTCAAGGTCGGCCAGTACGGGCCCGCGCCACAGCGCGTGCGCCTCGCTCAGCAGGGCGCACGCCCCAGCCGGGTGGCGATCCGCGATCGCGCGTGCCTTTCCCAGCAGCTCACGCGCACGCGCCACATCCAAGTCATCGCGGCCGAGCACCAGCCGGTAACCACCGGCCAGAGTCTCCAGCCGCGCTGCTGCGGGCCCGAGGTGTCCGCGCAGCCGGGACACGTGGCTGTGCAGGGCTTGCCGTCCCGACTCCGGGATCTCGGATGGCCACAGTGCGTCCACGAGGTGGTCTACGGTCACCGCGCGACCTTCGGCAAGGGCCAGCAGCGCCAGCGCCGCGCGACGCTTCGGCCCGCGCACGTCGACCGCGACGCCCTCGACGACCAGCTGCAACGGTCCGAGCAAGTCCACCCGCACCCGCGACCGATCGTCCACTACGCCCATCGTCCCCTCCCTATGTGAAGAGCATGCCCTCCGGTGAGGCCGGTGCAAGGGCACGCCAGCGCCGTGCAAGCCGGGGTGCCGATCCTTTTCCTGTTGGCCGGTACCGAGCCGGCGCGCCACAAGGCAGGGAGGCTGGAAATGGATCACAACAAGGTGACGGAGTTCCTCGGACAATTCGTGGCCGACCTGGGCGCGACCGACGCCGCAGGCTCGGTGGTGATCGGTCATCGACTCGGCCTGTACCAGGCGCTCGCGCACGCTCCGGCGACGCCGAACCAGCTCGCCGAGCGAGCCCAGTGCCACCCTCGGTACGTTACCGAGTGGTTACTCGGGCAGGCCGCTGGTGGCTACGTTGGCTATGACCCGGCTACCGGCGAGTTCTGGCTGTCTGACGAGCAGGCGTTCTGCCTGGTCGACCCGAATGGTCCGAATGTGCCGGCCGCGTTCCTCACCGCGCTAGGCATGCTCCGCGCCGAACCACAGATCACCGAGGCATTCCGCACCGGGGCTGGTTTTGCCTGGCACGAGCACCACGAGGACGTATTCGTAGGATGCGACGCTTTCTACCGGCCCGGCTACATAGCTGAGCTGGTGCCGAACTGGATCCCGGCGCTAGACGGGGTGGAAGCCAAGCTGACCGCCGGAGCGCAGGTGGCTGACGTTGGCTGCGGACTTGGCTCCTCATCGGTGCTGGTTGCCCAGACCTATCCGCAGTCCAGCGTGGTGGGCTCGGACTACCATGCCGAGTCGATCGAGCAGGCCCGCAAGCACGCCGCCGAGGCCGGGGTGGCCACCAGGGTCACCTTCGAGGTGGCGTCGGCGCAGAACTTCTCCGGCACCAACTACGACCTGGTGATGACGTTCGACTGCCTGCACGACATGGGAGACCCGCTCGGCGCCGCCCGGCGGGTGCGGGAAGCGCTGGCCCCGGACGGCACCTGGCTGGTGGTCGAGCCGTTCGCCGCCGACAAGGTCGAGGACAACTTCAACCCAGTGGGCCGGCTGTACTACAGCGCCTCCACGTTCCTCTGCGTGCCCAACGGGCTGTCCCAGCCGGGCGGCTACGCACTGGGCGCGCAGGCCGGTGAGGCCGCCATCCGCGAGGTGACGACCAAGGCAGGCTTCACCTGTTTCCGCCGGGCCGCGCAGACCCCGTTCAACCTTGTCTACGAGGTTCGGCCGTAGATCGAGTCGGAGGTGGTGCGCCTTCGCGGTAGGCGGTGGTCAGGTCGACGACCGCTCGCGCTGCATAAGAGGACGACGTCCGACCATGCCGAGTAGCGGCGTTGACGGTCCTGCATCGCTCCACCGCGGCCCTGGCCTGGTAGGACTACAGCGAGGAGCCGATCGACGGTCTGGCTCAGGCAACCTGGGCCAGTACAGGACAAGCAACCACAAACAGACCAAGTCGGCGGAGGAGTCCGGGGTGACCAACTCATCGCCGGTAGCACGGTAGAAGGAGGGAACACCGATGTCGTTCGTACAGATCATGCAGTTCGAGACTACGAAGATTGACGAGATCCGCCGGTTGGAGGAGGAGTGGTACGCCAAGACAGCGGGCCGTCGCACACTCCGGCGTGAGACCGTCACCCGGGATCGCTCCAATCCCGATCGCTACGTGGTGATCGCGGAGTTTGACTCCTACGAAGAGGCGATGCGCAACTCTGAGCTCCCCGAGACGTCCACGATCGCCAACGCATACGAGTCGCTGTGCACCGGGCCGGTCACCTTTATCGATCTTGATGTCATCGAGGTGAGAACCGCCTAACTAATGGTTCGCATTGCCGCGTGACCGTACGGCTCATACCTCGCAAATTCGACGATCGCCGGCTAGCCGCAACGGCCAATCCCGCACCGAGAAATCAGATGTGTCCGCAATTCGATCGCTGATCGGGCTTGTGAGCCGGCTGCGGCGATGCACGTCAGGTTCGGGAGGATTGCTATATGGGTGGAGCATCGAATCGTCGCGCGGCTGGCAAGGCGGCAGCGGAGCTAGTCCTCCGCAACGAGCTGGACCGGGCAGCCTCGGCAGCCGTTGATGCGATCCGCGAGCGCGTCCGCGCGATCCCGGCGGACCGACGCCATGTCCTCATTGTCGACGGACAAGAGATCGAGGTAGTTGAGACCAGCGCCGTGGAGGATGCTCTGGCCCCCTCGAGATGAGGTTGGACATGCACCGCGCCGGAATCGGCTTTCGGTCGGCGGTGGTCGTGTGTCGTCGTGATCAGTCGCGTACTGGTCTGTCACCGCGCTCGATGAAGCGGTACACGGTGAAGCGGCCCGACGGAAAACAGGTCCGCGAGTTCGCCGCTGGTGTGCCCTCCAGCACGGTACAGATCGACCAGGTGGGCTTCCTGACGGGGATTCAGGGATCGTTCGCTGACCCGCCTGGTCGACACGGGCACCAATCGGCCCGGCAGACGGCGCAGGTCACAAGCTGGATGAGGACCTGGCTGCCGGCGTAAGCCTGCTCGGTCGCACTGGGATCATGTCGTAACCGCGGAGCACGCGGGTGGGACGCCGGTGCGGTGGTCCGGCGAGCGAGAGATCGGGGAACCGCCGGAACAGTGCTTGCAGCCCGACCTCGCCTTCCAGCCGGGCCAATGCGGCACCAATGCAGTAATGGATACCGCTGGAGAACGCTAGGTTCTCGCCCGCATCAGGCCGCTGGACGTCGAACCGGTTCGGGTCGGTGAACACCGCGGGATCGCGGTTGGCGCCTCCGAGCAGCAGGACGATCAATGAACCCGCATGCATCCGATGCCCGGCCACCTCGGTGTCGTGCAACGCAACTCGCCCGGTGCGCTGCACGGGTGACTCATAGCGCAGGATCTCTTCGACGGCACCGGCCCAGCGCTGCGGATTGGCCTGCAACACCTCCAGTTGGTCGGGGTGGCGCAGCAGCAGGACGGCACCGTTACCGAGCAGGTTGACCGTGGTCTCGAAACCCGCGGCGAGCAGCAGCATTGCAATGCTGCTCAGCTCGTCAAGGGTCAGCTGACCGCCTTCGTCGTGTGCGGCCACCAGGGCGCTGAGGACGTCGTCGCGAGGAGCACGGCGGATTTCGGCGAAGTGGTTGAGCATCCAGCGGTGCAGTGCGGCCAGGTCGTGCTCGGCGCGGCAGAAGTCGCGGTGGCTCAAGCCGACTTCCAGTGACAGCGCCGCGCCGGCTCCCCATTCCAGGAACTGGCGACGCATCGCGACCGGTGCCCCGAGTATCTCGGCGATCACGGTGGCCGGCAGCAGGCTGGCGTAGCGTTCCACCAGGTCCACGGTCGCCTCACCGGCGTCCGGGTGGATCTTCGGTGCCGACCTGGCGATCTCGTCGAGCAGTTCCTCAGCGATGTCCTCGACGCGGGAGCGCAAAGCAGCGACTGCCCGAGCGCTGAACGCCCGGGTGACCAGCTTGCGGTAGCGGGTGTGATCGGGTGGGTCGACCGCCAGCATGGACGGTGGTTCGATCGGCCCCAGGACTGGGCGGCCACCGATCTTCATGACCAACCGCAGCACCGCGGGTAACCGGTCCAGCCGCATCTGGCCGAAGTGTGGGTTGCGCAGCACGGCCAGGCAGGTCTCGTAATCCGCTGAGAGCAGTGCGAGCCCGCTGCGGACGATCCGGTCCTGCGCGCGCAGCTGGTCATAGTACGGAAAGGGGTCATCACGGATCGCCGGGTCGAGCATCAGCAGCGAGCCCAGGTCACCAGCGCGCATCTGCTGGTGCACCGTCTGCCTGATCAGGCCGTGCCGAACCGCCCATCGGATCCTGCGACGTAGCGACATCGAGACCTCCACAGCCAACCCCTGGGACCGAAAATATCGCGACTCACGACTGCGCGTCGGGTGCGTCAACGTCGGCGGGAGAGCCCAGCAGCTCGCCGCGCAGCCGGTTGAGCTCGCTCAGCGCGGTGGTGGCGCGAGCACGGTCGGTGGCGGCCAGTGCGACAGCGATGGCTTCGAGTACCAGCAGCGTGACGGCATGGCTGGAAAGCTCGCCAGGCAGACCGCGCGGACAGCTCAGTACGAGGTCGGCGCCATCGACGTCGCCCAGCACGTCGGTGACCAGCAGGACGGGGATCCGCCGGCGGCGAGCCAGATCGATCAGGACGGCGGCGTGGGTGTGCAGGCGGGTATAGGCCAGCAGCAGCAGTGCGTCACCGCGGCGCAGTTCCATGGCCTGATCGGCCATCGACACCCCGGTAGCAGTGATTGTGGTCGCCGGCCGGCCCACCCGGCCTAGGAGCACCGCGGCGTACTGTGCGACGGCGGCCGAGGGACCCGTGCCGCTGAGCACGATCCGCTCAGTGGCGGCCAACAGCGCCACCGCGGCCGGGAATCGCTCATTGAGGCTGTCCCGAGCGGCGTTCAATGCGGCCCGATGTACGTCCAAGACGTGGTCCAGGACATCCATCGGCGTCGTCGCGTGCCGCAGGGTGGCGCCCAATCGAGCGCTCGGCGTGGGTTCCGGTGGTGGTACGTCGTCAAGTAGCGCCCGCTTGAGATCCGCCAGACCGCGGTAGCCCAGAGTCTGGGC
>JALZCN010000425.1 GCA_030863045.1 Actinomycetota bacterium
TCACATTCCCGCTAGCGGGTATTCGACTTTGGCTGAGGGGCTTGCCGGTCGCGTAACGCCGGAGCTGGTCGCCGACCAGCTTGTACGCCGGCGCGAGCAGCCCGTGCACCGAGCCGCCGCTGTGCGGCGGGCGCAGCAGTCCGGGCGCGCCCACACGGTTGGCTGATCACAGTCGCGCTGGATTCGGGAGGCGGAATAGGACAGCGGCGAGGATGGCGACGAGCGCCGCGAAACCATGCCGGAAGCGGTGAGGCCAAAGTGGTCACGGTGGCAGCTCTGGTGCCGCGGAGCATGAACGGTGAGGCAACGACCCGGCCACCGCGGTAGCGGCGCGGGTAGGCGAGCCGAACCTGCCAGCGCCGCCACGACGAGCAGCGCAACTGACCCGGCGAGGATCTGCGGCACCGCAGCCGACGAGGTCACCATGGGAAATTCGCGGTCGCCGGCCGGCGTTGAGTGTGCGACGGTGAAGTATGCGCGTCCGGACCAGGACGATGTTGCCCGTTTGGGTCGGGCTGATCGCCGCGGCGGTGACGATGAGCGCACCTGCCGCGACCGCAACCACGGCCACCGCAGCGCAAGACACCTTCCTCGTGCTCGGCGTGCAGGCTCGCGGTGACGATCGGTTCGTCACGCTACGTTGCGACCCAACCAGCGGGACACATCCGCACCCTGAATCTGCCTGCCGAGTGCTTGGCGAGGCGGGCGGCGACATCACCAAGATCCCCGGGCAACCCGGCATGCTATGCCCGAGTATCTATGAACCGGTGACCGCAATCGCCACCGGGGACTACCGGGGCACGCGGGTGATGTTCCGGCACAGCTACCCCAACCGCTGCGACCTGGCCCGCCACACCGGCCCCGTTTTTGAACTGTGACCGCTGGTCGGTTCGGCAAAGGTCATGCCCTTGGCGGTGCCGAACCCGCCCGGGCGGTTCCCCGCGGTCGGGGGCTGGCGATCAGCGCAATCCGGCCCAACGCCAGAGCAGCTTTCCCGGCCCGGCGATGAGACCGACCTCGGTGAAGAACTCGATGACCTTGCGCGCGGCGAACTGTTTCGTCTGGCGCCAGTGCGGGTTCGCGGCGGCCGCTGCGGCGGCCTCGTCGACATCCAGCCCGACTGCCGCGTATACCTTCGGGTCGATCAACCTGGTGGTGGAGAAGTAGACCACCAGGGCGAGGACGAGCCGGCTGTACGCCCGGCCCAACGGGCCCAGCCGAAGCCATTGACGGAGGGTCTCCTCGCGGGCGTAACGGATGTGGCGAGCTTCCTCGACGACGTGGATCCACGACACCTTCTGGACCAGCGGCTGCAACGATTCGTCTGCCATCTGCTCGCGCTGCACCGTGTCGAGGATCTCCTCGACGTAGATTGCGCCAGCGAAGGTCAGGGTGCCGTTGGAGGTCGTCTTGAGCAACCGTCCGAGGTGGTGCACCAAGGCGCCGGGACCGTAGTTCGGGCCGCCGAACTTCTCCGCGGCGCGGGAGAACATCACCGAGTGCCGGCATTCGTCGGCGATCTCGGTCCAGGCGTATCGGGCGTGTGCGCTGCCGTGGGGTCGGTCGTAGACGTGCCGGATGAGCATCTGCATGAGAATCGTCTCGAACCAGATGCCCATGCAGTAGAGGCTCGCCAGCTCGTGTTTGGTCAGCGCGATCCGCTGTTCCTCGCTCATCCGGTCCCACAGCGAGGTGCCATAGAGGGAGCTGCGGTGTGGGGCGATGAAGTAGCGATCCGGCCGGAGCGGGGCGTCCCAGTCGATCTCGACGGCCGGGTCGTAGGAATGCTTGGCTGAGGTCCGCAGCAGCCGCCGCGCGGTGACCTCGCGGTCGGGGATGTGGCTGGTCGTCGCCTCGACGGCGCCGGTCGCGGGCATTTGGGCCTCCTTGACGTGCAGTAGGCCAAAGTAACTACTCGTCAGTTACTTGGCAAGAGGCAGCCGCTCACCGAGGCGGATCCGATCCAGGCCCAGCCACCCGAAGTCGACCGCCCGCGCCTCCACCATCGCCCGTGGCATCTCCGGATGCTCCAGCCACCAGGACATGAGCCCATGTAGCGCGCCGACAAGCAGCGGGACGAGCAACCGCGCCTGCGTGAGCACCTCCTCGTCGGTGGGTGCCGCAGCCCCTTCTTCGGGGGTGTAGTAGCTGGCGAGGACCTTTGCGAGCACCTCGTTGATCTGCTCCCGAAGCGTGCGCAACGGCGCACCGAGCTCGGGGTTGTCCAGATGTCGCGCGACCAGTGCCCAGGATTCCGGACGTTCGGTGACCAGATCACAGAGCAGCCGAACCACACCGCGCCAGGCGCCGAGCGCGTCACCAGCCGTGCCGAGCACTTCGGGTAGCCGCCTCATGAATCCTTCCACCACCTGCTCGGTGACTGCCGCGAAGAGATCCTCCTTGCTCCCGAAGTGCTGGTACAGCAGCGCCTTGCTCACCCCGGCGGTGGCCGCGACGTGTTCCATCTGGGTGAGGTAGTAACCCCGGTTGCCGAACTCCTGCAGCGCCGCGTCAAGCAGCTCTCGCCGCCTGGCCTGGGACGACAGCCTGCGCCGGGTGCGTGCTGCACCGGGGAGATGCTGCGGAGACGGCTGACTCACGCTGACCAGTGTGCTCGCTTCCGTGCCTCGTGCGTGCAGCACGTCCCGCGCCTTCGAGCGCAGGTCCTACGCGACGTTGCCGAGCTGGGTGAAATCGCGATCCCGCGCGGCGCAGGGATACCGCGATCACCGCGTTGGCGCCAGCGGTTTCAGGGTGCGATAGGGGGGAACCCTCATGCGGAGGGCAG
>JALZCN010000439.1 GCA_030863045.1 Actinomycetota bacterium
GGTTTGGCAACTCGGTGGCCAGCGTGTGCAGGATGGGATCGCCGCGCCCGGCACGGAGCAGTCTCGGTTGTGCGGCCTCGACCAGAGCGAGGTAATAGGCCAGGTGGCGCTCGCGCAGGTCGTCGGCTTCGCCGGTGTCGGCCAGGCGCACGGCGGCGTACTGGCGGACGGTCTCCAGCAGGCGGTAGCGCGTCTCGGAGCCGCGCTCGTCGGTGGTGACCAGGGACTTGTCGACTAGACCGGTCAGCAGGTCGAGCACGCCGTAGCGGTCGATCTCCCCGCCGGGGCATACCTGTTCGGCAGCATCCAGCGTCCATCCCCCGGCGAACACTGACAGCCGCCGCAGCAGGGCCCGCTCGCCGTCGCTGAGCAGCGCGTGGCTCCAGTCGAGGGAGGCTTGCAGGGTTTGGTGGCGCGGCATCACGGTGCGGGCGCCCCCGGTGAGCAGGTGGAACCGGTCAGTTAGGGCCTGGGAGATCTGCTCGGGGGCCAGCATCCGTACCCGCGCCGCGGCCAGCTCGATGGCTAGCGGGATGCCGTCGAGGTCGTGGCAGATCTGGGCGATGGTGGGCGCAGTTGTTGTGGTGACCGCGAAGTTCGGGTGGACCTGCAGGGCGCGGTCGATGAACAGGGCGACCGCGTCGGACTGGCGCAGCGCCTCGATCGGCTCCCGGCGGGGCTCGGCCGGCAGCGACATTGACGGTACCCGCCAAGTGATCTCACCGGGTATGCCCAGCGGCGCGCGGCTGGTGGCCAGGATCGTCAGCGACGGGCACGCGCGCAGCAGCGCATCCGCCAGCTCCGCGCAGGCGGCCAGCAGGTGCTCGCAGTTGTCCAGGACGACCAGCGTGCGGCGGCCACGCAGGTGCTCGACGAGCGTGTCCAGCACGGGCCGACCCGGTGCCTCACTCGTCCGTACCGCCGTGATCACCGCAGCCGGCAGCAGCGCTGGGTCCTCGAGCCGGGCTAGCTCAGCCCACCACACGCCGTCGGGATGGCGGTGGATGGCGTCGGCCGCTACTTGCAGCGCGAGACGCGTTTTACCGCAGCCGCCGGCACCGGTGAGGGTCAGCAGCCGAGCCTGCTCGAGCAAATCTCCGACCTGGGCTAGCTCGGTGCGTCGTCCGACAAAACTCGTCAGCTCACTGGGCAGGTTGTTGAGCAGCGTGTCCAGCGAGCGCAGCGGGGGAAACCCGGTCGGCAGCTCGGGGTGCACCAATCCAAAGACATGTTCGGGCCGCCCGAGGTCACGCAATCGATGAATGCCGAGGTCAGCGAGCTGGGCGCGGTTGGGCAGCCGATCGAGGACCAGGTCGCGCGTCGTCCGGGACATCACGATCTGGCCGCCGTGCGCGACCGCGCGCAGCCGGGCGCAGCGGTTGACCGCCTGACCGAAGTAGCTTCCCTTGTCGCACCGCTGGGCCTCCGCGGTGTGTAAGGCAATCCGTAGCGTCGGCTTTTCGGGGCGGCTGCGCGCATGAACGGCGCGCTGGATGTCCAGCGCAGCAGCCACGGCATCCGAGGCGCGGGTGAACGCCGCCACGGCGTTGGTTGCCCCGTCCTGATGCCGCCGTCGCACACCGCCATACCGTGAAATCGCCTCGTCTATCGCCTCAGCGGCGCATTCTGGTGCACCCGTCGAGCCTTCGACGTCGGTCAGCATGAACGTCGCGGTACCAACCGGCAGATAGAAGGTCTCCTGCTCGATACCACCTGCGTTCACTGCGGGTTCTTCCCACCTCAGCGGCCAGCTCGTCCGGTCGCTGAGGTGGGATTGTCGCATGGCAGCGTGTGGTGTGTGTAGATGCAGTCAGCCACCCATGAAGAAAAATTCGAGCTGAATATTGTCCGGATCTCGGAAAACCAGCGTCGAGAACTTCAGCACACCATCGATGTCAATCACTCCAGAGTGCCGCACCCCCAAACTGTCCAGCCATTCTGCCCAGGATTTCAGATCTGAGTGGCTCGACACGGAGATGCCAATATGGTCAAGACCGGTTCGAGTTTCATCAAACAGCTGGCCGTCATTCGCGGCATGATGCTCCAGCACGATGACGATGCCAGCATTGAAGTCGGCGAGGATCACCCCGTAGCCGCCTTGTTCGTTGCCATAGTGGGGAAACTTACCTGGAATGCGGTCCAGCCCTAGTACGCGCTGATACCAGGATACGCTAGCCTCGATATCGGTTACGGTGAAAGAGGAGTGGTGGAAGCCGGCCATCGGTGGCCGCTGCATCGCCGTCTGATTCATCTCGATCTCCTTCATTGAACCCTTAACTTAATTCGTAAAGCTCGTAATGCAGCATACCTGCGGTGATGACGCCCTTGGCAACAGCCTGGATCCTGTTGAGCCAGGCGTAGCGCTCGTCGCCGGTCTCAAATCGGGGCGCCGTGTACGTGGTCGCACCCTCAAGTCCACCAGAGAGGTCCACTCGCCCGGTATACGACACATAGATGAGTGCTCCATCGTCGGTTTCCAGGGTGAGTCGCACGTCCATGAGACCAATTCCAGCCGGGCTGACCACCGCCCAGTCAGCAGCTGCGGCTCCCTTGAGCTTGGCCCGAAAGCGTTGTCCTCTGCACTCGACAGAGGTGATCTCGACGATTGCTCGGGTACCCGATGGTGTCCCGGGCATCATGATTGGTTCGGCGAGTCCGATGTCTGCGGCGCCCAGAGGGATAAGTTCGATAGCCATGACAACTCCGTTGCTTAGCAGGGAAATTGATTGTCGATCACATAAAGCCAACGCCCATCGGCCTGCCAGCGAAGGACAGCCGAACCGGTGCCGGACAGCACCATCGCATTCCCATCAGGATCACTGCCCTCGAGCTTCCATTCAAGCACTGGAGCGCAATGTCTCCTGCTTCATGGAGGTTTCGGATGTTGAGCTCAAACGTTGGTTTCGCGGCCAGTAAGCCAGCGAACGTCTCCCGGATCGCTTTGGAACCCACCGCAACCTGCTCCGGAGCCGAAACAAACAACGCCTCCGGTTCAGACCGGCTTACCATCCTGTCGGTGTTACCTGCATTGATCGCACCCTGAGATGCCTTGACGGCTCTTTCTGGATTTTCGAGCTGCTTTGCGCTCAGTGCGGCGCCGTGGTTGTTCGCTGCCATTTTCCCACCTTCTGGCAGTGGTGTGAATCGCTACCGGGCCGACTGTGCCCACCGACTGTGATCCTGAACCCTCGGCGCTGGGCATACATCAGCCATCCGGCCTATATACGCAGTCGCGGCACCACTCATCAATCCAGCCGTATGAGCCCACCTCATCAGAACGAGGGCGGGTTGATCATCGTCTGATGGCGCAAGCGGCGTGGAGCATCTGGCTGCGGCGGGGCACCGGGGACACTCTCAACTCCGAGGAGGCACCGTCACAAACTATTACGCACCGTGTTCACCACCAGAGCGACCAATGGCCTCGAGTCATCTCCTGGCTCAGGTGCACCGCCCGTGGATGACGGCTCCCGGGCTATCGGTGAGGGGTTCGGCGAGGAGAGATCTGTGGTGGACGCCGAGGAGCGTCGTCCACTGGTGCGCGCACTTCCAAGATCCGCTCACGGCGAGGATTGAGCCTCGAGGTCACCGCGGGGCTGGGAGGGATCACCAAGGGCTATCTGTGGATGCTGGAGCGGGCCAGCCAGGATTGAACCGACGTGCGCTGCTTGAGCACCTGGCCTCAGCTCTTGTTGCTCGATGACCGACCTCACCGAACCTGCCGATGAACCGCGAGACCGCGGCCGCCCTCCCAGCAATTTCGTCCTCAATGCGGATGCCGATGAGCGCAGCACCTCAAATAAGGCCCATGTCCAGAACGCACGCTGCACTACGGTGTCCTCACTCCTCGGCGTCTCGCAGCCAAATCACGGCTTCGGCGGATAGTCCCCCATCCGAATAGATCGACTGCTGACTACCAGTACTGCTCACTCAACAAGTCCTCTTCATCAACGCTGCTAGCACACGCCTACTCCC
>JALZCN010000449.1 GCA_030863045.1 Actinomycetota bacterium
GTGCCCGTGAGGTAGATGAGAAGCGAGAAGTAACGCCGGCATCGTCGCCAGCGACGAACCGGGGTCTGACGCTGCTATGTCCCGTCAAGAGCTACCTCGGCGAGTCGGCCGGAGACCGTTGTGGGGAGCGTCGAGGCTGCGGCCGCAGGCGCTTGGTAGGTGCTTTGTCGGGTGTGGTTTGTCGTTATCGGTTGTTAGAAGGCGGTTCCAGGAGTCTGAAGAGTTGGCGTGCGACGCTTCTTTTGAGGGCTCGCTTAATCTCCCTGATCGTTTTGCCTTCGGTTGTGCGGCGGGCGATGTAGGCCTGGGTGGTGGGATCGATGCGGGCCCTAGTCAGCACGATGGTGTGCAGTGCTCGGTTGAGTTGCCGGTCCCCGCTTCGATTGAGGCGATGCCGGGTGGTCAGCCCGGAGGACGCGGGGATGGGAGCGGCTCCGGAGAACATGGCGAAGGCGGCTTCGGACCGAAATCGGCCAGGGTGCGACCAGCTGATCAGCACCTGAGCCGCACTGACTGGACCAACACCAGGCAGGGTGAGCAGCTGCGGTGCCATGGTGGTGACGAGTTGATTGATTTCGGCTTCCAGCTCGTTGGCTTCGGCGCGCAGAGCCAGGACGCGCTGCGCGGTGCACTTGAGCACGCGCGTGGTGGTGCGGTGCTCCAGATCGCGGGTGGGCCTGGTGCGCAGGGCAGCGCAGTAGGTGATCTGGGCGTCGCTGGTCATGTGGCGCAGTTGCGCTCGCAGGTCCTCAGGCGCGGAGACGATCAGGGCCTTGAGGTGGTTGATTGCGCGGGTGCGCGCCACCACCGCGCTAGCGCGGGTGCTCATCAACACCCGTAGCGCCTCGCGTTGCCCGCGGCTACGCGGGTGAATGAGGTGCTCACTAGACAGCGCTTCCCGAGCCGCGCGTACCGCGTCGATCGCATCGTTTTTGCGGGCCCCGGTTCGAGGTGGCCGTTTGGGACGGCACACCTCCACAACCTGTTCGCCGTGGTTGGTGAGGAAAGCGGTCAACCCGGCACCGTAATTGCTGGCACCTTCCACAGCCCAGCACCTGGCGCCGGGGGCATACCGGTCGGAGAACTCCATCAGCTGCCGATAGCCGGCAGCGTCGGCGGGAACCTGCAGATGCGCCAGGACGCCACCAAGGGCGCTCACCGCGGCAGCGGCCAGGGTGTCGCGGTGGGTATCCACGCCGATGACGGCGTCAATCGATTCAGCCAAAGCGGTCACGCGGACTACCTTTCTTAGACACGAGGAATTGGCCGAGGTGGAACCACCGGGTGGCAGAACTGTGATGAGTCACGCCAGGACCAGCCAGGCGGACAAGCTGCTTATCAAGCCAACGAGGCGGACCAGGCCGGCCCGACGGTGCAGAAGACATGTCATAGGCAAGGCACGTCGACCAAGCCGACGGCCACTTTGTCAACGAGTCATCCCGCATCGCCGGACAGCCTGGCAGCGACCACCAAGCCGCCCGCGAAGTCTCACAGTTGCATTAGCAGGAGGCAAGGCTGACTTGCCGCGGAGAGCCGTCATTCAGATGGAGCAGGCGAGTTCGGTGAAGGCCGCCAGGAGCCGATGTTGTGGATCGACATCCAGACCGAGTTCATAATGGCCGCGCCGGAGGTTCTGCACGAACGCGTGCCCTGGAGTCTCACCGACTGTGCACGTCTCCAGCACATTCGGTTCCCGCCAGGAAGAGGCCTAGCACCTCGGCCGGTTGCTGCGGGAAGGACAACGGGCGCCAGGCGCACTTCTACTCGGTGGTCTCCCGGGACACCCTGTATACCGACTACGCAGCGCTTTCTGGCCGAGTAGGGCTACGCCTACCACATCATCGACGCCGACGACCTGCACTGACGCCTTTGAGTACGCCGAATTCGACATCAGGGCTGTTCAGACAGTTCTGGCTGCAAAGCCAGCAGCCGTGGGGCCGAACTCGGCGCACTAACAGCAATGCGCGGCTTGCGCCGCCGGCGCAACCAGCGAACGAAAACCAGCACCATCAGCGCGGCGATTACCGGTATGGCCCGTTTGGCCACCGCCCCACCGGCTACATCAAGTAAGTTAATCTCGTCGACCGCCGGCGCTGGCGCCAGTCGTGGCGGAGCCGGCTGCTCAGCAGCCGGCTGTGTCGAGGGTGACGCTGCCGATGTCGAGGGCGTCGGTGGTGAGGGGGTGGATGGCGGCGGTGGGGCGTTAGGCGCGGGCTGCTCCGCCGGTATCAAGCTTTTGCTCAGGCAGTCCGCGAACTGGCCGATGATCTTCTTGCCGACATCTTCGATGAGGCCCCGGCCGAACTGGGCTGGCTTGCCCGTGATTGTCAAGTCGGTGATGACGCTGACCGTGGTGCCTTGCCCATTTTCGGTGAGGCTGGCCTGCACCTTGGCCGCCGCGGTGCCCTGGCCGCCGGCTGCTGTGCCCGACGCCTTGATCATTGTCCGGTGCGCAGCCTCGTCAGTCCCGGTGAACCGCCCGGATCCGCGGTACTGCAAGGAGACCGGACCTAGCCGGACTTTCACAAGTCCGGCGAACTCCTCACCACTGGTGGAGGT
>JALZCN010000456.1 GCA_030863045.1 Actinomycetota bacterium
GGGTAGGCCGATCGAGCTGAGCACCGCGCGGTGCCGCTGCGCGGTGGCGTCGTCCAGGCGCCCGGCGAGCCGGGCCAACTCAGCCGCAAAGACCATCCCGACGCTCACCGCGGCGCCGTGCCGCCACCGGTAGCCCTCCCGACGCTCCAGAGCGTGGCCCAGCGTGTGCCCGTAATTGAGCACCTCCCGCAGGTGGGATTCCTTGAGGTCGGCGGCTACCACGTCGGCCTTGACCCGGATTGCGCGCCCGACGAGCTCCTCCAGCACCGGCCTGGACGGGTCCAGCGCGGCGTCCGGGTCCGACTCGATCCGCTCGAGGATCACCGGATCGGCGATGAAGCCCGCCTTGACCACTTCGGCCATCCCGCTGACGAGCTCGGCTCGCGGCAGCGTCTGGAGGGTCGCCAAATCCACCAGTACCGCGGCGGGCTCGTGGAACGCGCCGACCAGGTTCTTACCCGCGTTGGTGTTGATCCCGGTTTTGCCTCCCACCGCGGCGTCCACCATGCCCAGCAGTGTGGTGGGCACCTGTACCACCCGGACCCCCCGCAGCCAGTTGGCGGCGACGAACCCGGCGAGATCGGTGACGGCCCCGCCGCCGAAGCCGACCACGGTGCCGGTGCGGTCCAGACCGACCCTTCCGAGCACATCCCAGCAGAATCCTGCTACGGACAGCGTCTTCCCGGCCTCGGCGTCGGGCACCTCGATGCGATAAGCAGCAGACCCGAGGCTCTCCAGCACGGTGCGCAACGCCTCGGCGGACTCGACCAGGGTCGGCTGGTGCACGATCGCGACGGCGCCGCTGCCCAGTGCCTTCCGCACCTCAGCCCGCAGGTACCGTCCGACGATCACGTCGTAGGGCTGCGCCGTCGCCACCCGGATTCGCACCGGCTCAGGAGCAGCGGCGTGGCCCGATGATTGCGCGGTCTCACTCATCGCAGGTCCTCCGTGGTCTAGCGCGTACCCCCGATCCCGCTGCTCAGGGGGCCGATCGCGAGCAGCACGTCCTCGGCGACCTCTTCGGGGCTGTGACCGTCGGTGGCCACTTCGACCGTGGCTACCTCGCGGTACAGCGGTAATCGAGCGTCGAGCAAGGCGGCGAATGTCGCCCGTGGGTTCACCCCGGACAGCAGTGGGCGGGCAGTCGACAGTCCCGTTCGTCGCACGCCCTCGGCCATCTTGACCGACAGGAACACCACGCGACGCTCTCGCAGCCGGGCCCGAGTGCGTTCGGACAGCACCGCTCCGCCACCTAATGCCAGCACCCCGCTGCGGCTGGCCAGGGCGGCCGCCACCTCAGTCTCCTCGAGTTGTCTGAATACCGGCTCGCCGTCGGTGATGAAGATCTCGGATATGCTGCGGCCCGCGCGGGCGACGATGAGATCGTCGACGTCGGTGAAATCCGCCTCGATCCGGTCGGCCAGTAACCGGCCCACGGTCGATTTACCGGCCCCTGGCGGGCCCACCAGTACCACGGCAGGCTCCTGTGCGTCGCTCACAGTGACAGAGTAGTCGCGGCACCGCCTTGGATGCCCCATGAACTGCGCTGCCTCGCCGAATTCGGCCAACAGAGCCGTTCGGACACGGCGGACAGCTCTGCCCTCGAGTCCGGAGTGATCAGTGCTGCCGCGGTCAGCGTTTGCGGATGGAGCTCTGATAGGCGCGGGCGTTGCGGATGGTCTCCGGCAGTGCGTCACCGCCGAACTTCTCCAGTGCGGCGTCGGCGAGTACGAGTGCGACCATCGCCTCGGCCACCACGCCTGCTGCGGGAACCGCGCAGACATCGGAACGCTGGTTGATCGCAACGGCCGCCTCGCCGGTGGCGACGTCGACTGTCGTCAGCGCCCGGGGCACGGTGGAGATCGGCTTCATCGCCACCCGGACCCGCAGCATCTCTCCGTTCGTCATGCCGCCTTCCAGACCGCCGGCCCGGTTGGTGGTACGCACCACACCGTCGGGCCCGGGCGCCATCTCGTCGTGCGCCGCGCTTCCCCGGCGTCGTGCGGTGGCGAACCCGTCGCCCACCTCGACACCCTTCATGGCCTGGATA
>JALZCN010000459.1 GCA_030863045.1 Actinomycetota bacterium
GGCCAAGCGTTTGTGGCCAGGTGTGATTGGCGAGGTGCTCGCCGACGAAATCATGGCGCTGCTGGACCTGCCGCCATGGTTGCGAACCCAAAGCCGCACGCAGCAGCTGATCGACACCATTCTGAACATCGCCGAGGGGGCGGGCGCTCCCGCCATGTAGCGGTCAGGGGACGCGCCACAGCAAACGAAACGGCTCAGCCACTGCGCGACTCTTGCCGTTTGAGTGGCGTGCCAAGCTGGTTCGCGAGCACGTGGCCGGTCGGCCCGGCAGCGAGCACCCGACCGTCGCTGAGCAGCAACGTTCGATCGGTGTGCGCGGCCACGAGCCGCAGGTCGTAGCTGATCAGCACGAGGGTCCGGCCTCGCCGAGCCCGCAGTGCGTCGAGCAATGACATGATCGCATCGGCTGTCGCCGCGTCAGCGCTGAGATGACCTCATCGCAGATCAGCACGTCGGGCTCGCCGGCCAGTGCGCGGGCGATGGCGACCCGTTGCCGCTGCCCACCAGACAGCTCATCCGAACATCGGCTGATTAAGAGCCGGCCTCCTGACCGGCGACTTGACACAGATGTTTAGCGAACCATGAGGCAAATGCCGCGTCGACGGTGGCCGCATGTGCGTTCTGTGGCGCCGGTTCGATGCCGGGAGGCTCCGCCAGGTGGTGCGGCATGCCGGGCACGCTCTGCCTCCGCAGCCGCGCGGCGTCTCGATATCGGGAGGCGAGTTCACGCTCCAGCGCCTCGGCGTCGCCGCGGAACTCCGGGTCGTCGTCCTCACCGCTGATCACGAGCAAAGCTGGAGCCGCAGCAGCGATCTCCGCGGCGCGGCGAAGAAAGTCGAACCGCTCGGCAACGGCCCGAGAGGCGTCGGTCCACTCGTATCGGACGTCGAGGATCCGCTCGTTGGCGGTGACGGCTCTGGCCACCCGCACCATCGGGTTGACCAACGCGGCGGCTGTCACCGGCAGGCCGCCCCGGGCGATCACTTCCAACGCGACCGCGCCTCCCGCCGAGCCGTCAGCTACCCCGATCGGTCCGTCCGCGATACCGAACTCCGCGCGCACCGCAGCCACCGCCACCGGTGCCTCATCGGCCGCCTTGGACAAGATCGGACCGTACAGGTTCAGCACCGCGTCGGCATGACCGAGCCGGATCAGCTCCTTGAACCCACCGGCCGGGAACCGGCGCCCTGTCAGGGGCAGGCCGAAGTACACGCGCCAGGCGGGCAGTGCGGCCATCGGTAGCGCGGCCGCCATCGCGGCGTCGGTGCACGGCGGATCCATCAGGTGCCACATCACCACCAGCGGTGCGTGCGTCCCATTGTCACGCGGCGGGAGGGCGGTGAACGGAACGCCTGCGGCGGTGCCGGTGATCGGTTGGCTCCACGGGTAGGTCATGGGCTCATGCAAGCACCGCCCACCGACGGTTTCCGCCGAGCCGACCTGAGGGCCACCGCACCCATGAGGCCATACCGGCCGGGTCTGCCTCCTCGAGCAGTATGCGGCCAGCAACGCTGCTGGTGAGACGGCTCCATGAACTCGCCGCCACGGACGTTTGATCTAGCCGGTGACGTCAGTTGCGTCGAATTCACGACGGTTCCGGCGTGGGTTCGGGATGGGTTACGTCCTAGCATCGCGGCGTGGATCCGGCGAAGATCGCGTTTCTCTTCGGAGAGGGACCCCATGGAGTCGATCCGGACATCCCGGCGACCGGCTGACGATGATCACGGCCGAGTACGACGACGAGCCGCTGGCTCGGGGCCAGGTCGGCCTTCGCCCTGCCGTGGCCGACCAGATCGCCTCGTGTCGTGAGCGCGACCTGCTTGACCTGCTCGACCAGCGCGACGGACTGGCGTTGCTGACCTATGTGGCCGACCCGCGCCAGCCCCCGGTGATCGTCGGGCCGGACGGCGAGGTGATCGAGCTGCCGCCACCGACCAGCCCGCCACCACCGCTGCCGTCGGCGAGCCCGGAGCTGGAACAGGTACTGATCAGCTTCCGGGACGAGTAGGAGTACCGCTGGTGTGACGAGAACGTGCGGCGCTCGGCGGGATCACGCCGAGGCAAGCGGCTGCCGACCGACCAGGCGCACCGAGCTGGACCAGCTGATCGCGAGTTTCCCCGACATCGATGCCTCGACCGGGATGGTCGGGCTGCGCCCGGCCTGGCTGCGGGAGCTACTGGGCCTGCGGTAACTCGCTGGTGATCGCGACCGTATCCTCGTCGAGGTGGACACCACGTTGTTTGAGCGGGTGCGCAGCGCCGCGCTGGCCGGCATGCCGGGTGAGCCGGTCGCCTTCGCCTACCTGTTCGGCTCCCGCGCAACGGGTGATGCCCGGGCGGACAGCGACGCTGACATCGCGGTCCTTCCCCATCGTGGGCTTAACGCCGAGCAGCGTGCCGCCCTGCGGAACCGGGTCGCGGACATCGTCGAGCCGGCTGTGGGTACCGAGGTCGATGTCGTCTTGCTGGACGAGGTCCCGCTGCCGTTGCGTGGCCGGATACTCGCCCAGCGCCAGGTTCTCTACAGCGCCGACGAACCGCTGCGAGTCCGGTGGGAGAGTCTGACCGGTCGGATGTACGCTGACTCGCGGATCAAACTTGACCTGCTAGACCGGGATCTACTCATCGAGACCGCAGCCGGACGTCGCTGATGGTTGATCACGGCCGGATACGTCGCTTGCTTGATCGTCTCAGCTTGGAGACCGATCGATTGCGCAGGCTGGCCGACCGTCCCACGGAGGAGCTCCTCAACGACGAGGTTGCGCTCGGCTCCGCTCAGTTCCGCTTCTTGCTGGCCATCGAGGTCTGCGTCGACATCGGTCGGCACATTATTGCGGCGGAGGGGCTCTCCGCCGCCGACACTTATGCCGATGTATTTACGTCACTTTCCGAAGCTGGGATCATTTCAGCTGGTCAGCTGGAGTCGCTTCGCGCTATGGCGCGGTTCCGTAATCGGCTGGTGCACTTGTACGACGAGACCGATGACGCTGAGGTTGTTAAGGCTCTCCAGCATGACTTGCGAGACCTGGACCTATTCCGGCAGCAGATTGCGGAGTTCGTGCTCCGGAACTAAACGTGAGGCTGTGCCGTGCCCCGCCTGTGGCTCTCGAGCGGCCAGGTGATCTGCTGGTCGACATGCCACCGATGAATGGCGACGCGTTGGCGCGTGCGTCGGGGTCGATGGCTGTGGCCACGGTGATCAGCCGGGTGACGGGGCTGGTGGCCAAGTTGTTGCTGGCCGCGGCGCTGGGGTTCGGGCTGCTCGCCGACTCCTACAACGTCGCCAACGAGTTGCCGAACATGGTCTATGAGCTGTTGCTGGGCGGAGTGCTGTCCAGTGTGGCAATCCCGGTGCTGGTCCGCGCCCAGCGCACCGACCCCGACGGCGGGCTGGCCTACGCTCAGCGGCTGCTCACGATGGGCACGGTCGCCCTAGTGATCGGCACCATTGGTGCGGTGGCCGCGGCGCCGCTGCTGATCCGGCTGTCGGTGGCCAGCGGTCCCCACGCCAGTCCCGAACTGGCCACCGCGTTCGCCTACCTGCTACTGCCAGAGATCCTGTTCTACGGGCTGGCCGCGCTGTTCGGCGCGGTACTCAACAGCCGTGACGTGTTCGGCCCGCCCGCATGGGCGCCGGTGGCCAACAACCTGGTGCTCATCGCGGTGATCGGGGCTTACGCGCTGACCCCCGGGCAGATCAGCCTCAACCCCGGTCTGATGGGAGAGGCGAAGCTCTGGGTGCTGGGGGCGGGCACCACGCTGGGGATCGCCGTGCAGGCGGCGGTGCTGCTGCCGGCATTGCGCCGGTCGGGGTTTCGGTGGCGCTGGCGGTGGGGCTGGGATCCGCGCCTGTCGACGTTCGGGGGGCTCGCCGGCTGGGTGGTGCTCTATGTGCTGGCCGGTCAGATCGGACTGATCGTCACCTACCGGATCGCGGGGGCCACCGCCGCCGGCGGCGTGTCGACCTACGTCTACGCCTGGATGCTGCTGATCGTTCCCTACGGCGTGCTGGGCGCGTCAGTGCTGACCGCGCTGATGCCCCGGATCAGCCGGTCCAGCGCGGACGGGAACCTCGGCGAGGTGGTCTCGGACCTGTCCCTGGGTACCCGCATGTCGGCGCTGCTGCTGCTGCCAATCTCGGCCCTGCTCACCGTGGCCGGTGGGCAGATCGCCACTGTGCTGTTCTCCTACGGCCAGTCCGACCTCGCCCAGGCCGAACGGCTGGGTGACGCGCTGGCCGCGTCGGCGTTCGGCCTGCTCCCCTACGCCGTCATGCTGCTGCAGCTGCGGGTGTTCTACGCGCTGGGTGACGGGCGAACCCCGACCGTGATCATGGCCTTGATGGTTGCCTCGAAGATCGGCCTGTCAGTCGCCGCGCCCGCCTTGCTGAGCCCCCAGCAAGTCGTCATCGGGCTCGCTGCGGCCAACTCGGCCTCCTTCCTGATCGGCGCCGTGATCGGGCAGATGTGGCTGCGACGCCGGCTCGGGCGCCTGCAGACCCGGCTGGTGGCGGGCACGGTGGGGCGTATCGCGGTGGCTTCGGGCGCCGCCGCTGTCGCCGGGCTGGCCATCCTCAGCTTGAGTGGCCTGGCCATACCCAATGCGCTACCCCCGTTGCGCGCCGCCGTACAGCTCGCCGCCGCCACCGCGCTGGGTGGCGCGGTTCTACTTGTCGCGCTGCGCGCCCTGCGCGTCTCCGAGCTGCAGGTGGTCCTCACCCGCGCCGCCGGCATCATTCGCCGCTGAGCGCGGACGCCACAGATGAGTTTCCGCCGTTGTCACGGTCTCACCAGGCAAGCAGGGAAGCGAAGCCATCAAGATAGTCGACCCGAGAGAGGACGACCCGATGCACAAGATCACCCCAAGTCTGTGGTTCGACACCCAAGGCGAAGAGGCAGCGACGTTCTACACCTCAATTTTCAAGAACTCCAGGATCCTCGGCGTCACTCGCTACGGTGAAGCAGGGCCAGGACCGCAAGGTTCGGTCATGATGGTCTCCTTCGAGTTGGACGGGCAGGAGTTCACTGCCTTGAACGGCGGGCCGCACTTCACGTTCAACGAGGCCATATCGTTCCAGGTGAGCTGTGCGACGCAGGACGAAGTCGATCACTTCTGGACCAAGCTCTCCGAGGGCGGGGAGGAAGGTCCGTGCGGCTGGTTGAAGGACAAGTACGGCGTGTCGTGGCAGATCATCCCCACAGTCTTGATCGACCTGCTCAAGGATCCCGACCTGGAGAAGTCGCAACGGGTGATGAGAGCAATGCTCGACATGAGAAAGATGGATATCGAGGCTCTGGAGCGCGCGTCTGAGCAGCAGTAGGTGCGAGTCGAGGCGGACACGGCAGGACGGTCGCCGCGCGGGTCCTCCGGTGTCCATTACCGCCGTCGCTGAGCTGGCTTGAAAAGCGGATCTGGCCGAAACGACGTGCGACCAGCTCATGCTGCGAGCGGTGCGGCGTCGCGACCGTCGGTCATCGAGGCGCGCCGCCAGGGCAACGCGCGGACGGCGAAGTACACCAGCATGCCCAGCGGCGCGAGCAGGATGGTCAGCAGTAGCACCGGTGCCATCACCAGCGGGTGGATGCCGCGTTGGCGCGCGTCCAGATATTCCCACCGGCCGATGAACAGGTCGAACGCGATGAAGTGCGCCCAGCCGATCGCAGCGCCGGTCGGGGTGCCGAGCAGTGTTTGCACTCCGATCAGCGTGGGTGAGCTGACGATCGGCAGCACCTCGAGGAGGTTCGGCAGCACGAGTACGACGTAGATCAGCACCGGCGGTAGCACGATCAGCGGTGAGCCAATGATCCGGGACGTCCAGCGCCAGGACGGTGCCAGGATCATCAACGCCCAGAACGGCCCGGCGAGCAGGAACGTCAGCTGGAATAGCCCGGTGATCACAATGCCGCCGCCGCGGGCTGACCCGATCCAGTACGGGACGACTGGTACAGGATCGCCATCACCGATGCCGCTACCGCGACGGCCAGCGCGGTCGCGGCGCCGAGGGTCCACCCGTCCGGCGCGATCAGTGGCTGCTCGCGCAGCGCCTGCCAGAGCAGCAGGCCGACCAGTGCGAGGTAGCCGGCGGCGCCGGTGGTCACCAACCGGCTGCGGGTGCGCTCGTCAAGCCCCAGCCGGGGGACGGCGAGCAGCCATGCCAGCAGCGGCAGCGCCTGCAGCGCGTGCATCCCGACGAAGTGCGGCACCCGCAGATCACCGCCCGTGGTACTCCACGCGGTGACCGGCAGGCCGGGTCCGCCGTCGGCCACCCCAACGCTGTGCGCCCCGGCCAGTGAAGTGAAACCGTTCGCGATCGCCTGTTGCTGATCGGCCGTCGGCACGGTCATCAAGAAGCCCAGCGCCATCCCGATCAGCGCGACCAGCAACCCGAACCGGATCGCCAGGGTGAATGGCCGGTCGCCGAACTGGCGCCGGGCGGCGAAGGCGGCGACCACCAGGGTGGCCAGCCAGAGAACCACGACGGAGGCGCCCATGGTGGACCAGAGGGCGGCGTTGAACGCGGTGCTGACATTGAAGTGGCTGTGCGTTCCCCGGGCGGCCTGCCCGAGGATGATCACCATCTCGATCACCGACGCGACCGTGATGATCGTGCCCAAGAGCCACGCCCAGCGGCGCCGATCAGGCATCCGGGAGAGGATCCAAGCAATGCTGGCGCCGTAGATGACGAACGACACCGCGAACTTGAACGGCTTGAGCCAGATCGGCGATCCGCCCAGAACCCGGTCGTCCATCAGCACGCCCAGGGCGGCAGCTCCGGTCAACACCACCATCAGCCCAACGAAGACCATCAGCGGCCGGTGCCAGGACCACGACCGGCGCACCGCAAGCGTCAGAACTCACATCGCCACACCTTCCTGACAATGTTCGAATTCCTGAACAGCATGAAGTTAGCCCGTGACGCCGGGCACCGTCAAGGAGTTCTGACAGTGTTAACCTATGGTTGTGCTCAGTTATCGGGACCGCCGTCGCGCCGCCGTCGTGCAGGAGATCAAGCACACCGCGCTCAACCGGCTGGCCAGCGACGGACCGGAGGGGCTTTCGCTGCGCGCTATCGCGCGGGACATGGGATTGAGCGTCCAGTCGCTCTACCACTACTTCGCCAGCCGGGACCATCTGATCACTGAGCTGGTCGAGGACGGCCACAACGGGCTGGCCGACGCGCTGGAGGCGGCGCGCGACGCGCACCCGATCAGCGCCCGCCGGGACCGACTGATCGCGACATCGTTGGCGTACCGGGATTGGTCGGTGCACCACCGCAGGGAGTTCCAGCTCATCTATGGCGCGCCAATCCCTGATTACCAGGCACCGCCGCCCAGCGCGCCCATGCCGGCCGCGGCGCGCATCGGCGCCGTCTTCCACAGCGTGGTGTTCGACGGCTGGTCCGAGGAGCAGTTGCGGGCGATGCCCAACGAGCACATCGACTCGGCGCTGCACGCCGAACTCGTCGCAGCCCAACAGAAGTTCGCACTGCCGGGAAGCGCGCTGCCTCCCGCCGCGCTGCACCGCTTCATCCGGTGGTGGGGCCAACTGCACGGGCTGATCACCTTGGAGGTGTTCGGTCACCTGCACTGGCTGGCCCCCGACGCCGGGAAGACCTACCGGGCAGCCGTGTTGCAGCTGGCGGACGAGATCGAGGCCATCTCATCCGCCACGGCGGCTCGAGTGCCGCATTCAGCAGGCTCAGCCGGGTAATTCACTACGGCAGCCAGGCACCTGCTCGGCGATCCGGTGCCATGCGTCTCGGGTCGCAGTAAGTGTGTCGGGGAGAGCCATACCGGTCAGTGCCGCCACGCCGTACCCATTACGTCTTGCCGTTCGCACCCGCCTGGTTTGATGGCTTGTGCCAATCACAGTGATGTCATGGGGGATCTGGTGAATCGACCTCGGTTGTGCGCCGGCGTGCTCACGGTGGCGCTGGTGTGTGCTGCGGCAGCCTGCACAGGCAGTGCCGCACCACCACTACCGGCATCGGGGTTGCTGCTGCCCGGATACGACCGCCAGGTGCGACCGCAGGACGACCTGTTCCAGTTCGCGAACGGTCAGTGGCTGCGCGACACCGAGATCCCGGCCGATCGGACCCGCTATGGCGCATTCGACGTGCTGACCGACCAGTCCGAGCAGAACCTACGCGCGATCATCGAGGACAACACCACCCGTGACGCCGCGGCCGGGTCATCGGACCAGCAGATCGGTGACTTCTACGAGAGTTTCATGGACACCGCCCGGCTGGAAGCACTCGGGGCCACCCCGCTGAAGGCACCGCTGGACCGCATCGACGCACTCACCAGTCCCGCGGACGTGGTGCGGTATCTGGGCGAGACTGCGGTAACTAGTATTCCTAGTCCGGTAGCGCTGTACGTCAATCAGGACGCCCGCAACGCGTCGGCCTACATCCCGTATGTCTCGCAAAGCGGTCTGACTCTGCCCAACCGGGACTACTACTTGAAATCCGAGCCGCAGTTCGTGACCCTCCGGGACCAGTTCCGGGCCTACGCGACACGGGTGCTCGGTCTGGCCGGCGTCGCCGATCCGGAAGCCGCTGCCGGCCAGGTCCTCGCACTGGAAAACCGCCTCGCCGAGGTCCAGTGGAGCGCCGAGCAGGAGCGCGATGCGACAGCTACCTACAACAAGTTCACCGTCGCCGATGCCTCGGCGCGCACACCAGGGCTGGACTGGAAGAGTTACCTCGACGCAGCCCGCGTGCGCACTCCCGACTTCGTCATCGCTGAGCCCAGCTACTTCACCGCGGTGGGTAATGCACTGACCACGATGCCACTGGCGGACTGGAAGTCGTACCTGAAGTTTAGGCTTATCGATGACCTTGCCCCCTACCTCAGTGAGGATTTCGTCACAGCGCGCTTCGAGTTTCGCAACCGTGATGTGGCCGGACAGCAGGAGATACGCCCTCGCTGGAAACGCGGCGTCGCCACCGTTAACGGCGCGTTGGGTGATCTGCTCGGGCAGCGGTATGTGCAAAAACACTTCCCACCCGATGCCAAGCTGCGGATCGACGCGCTGGTCGGCAAGCTGATCGAGGCTTTCGACTCGTCCATCGACGGCTTGGATTGGATGGGGGACGCGACCAAGGCCGAGGCCAGGATCAAGCTTTCCAAGCTGGCTGTGAAGATCGGTTATCCAACCAGGTGGAAGGACTACTCGAAGCTGACAGTCGCGCGCGACGACTTGGTGGGCAACCTGTTGCGGTCCGCCGAGCTCGAACACCAACGGGCGCTGGACCGGCTCGGCAAGCCGGTGGACCGCGACGAGTGGTTCACGACCCCGCAAACGGTCAACGCCTTCTACGACGCGACGCTCAATGAGATCGTGTTCCCGGCCGCGATCCTGCAGCCACCATTTTTCGACCCGACCGCCGATGACGCGGTCAACTACGGCGGGATCGGCGGCGTGATCGGCCACGAGATCAGCCACGCGTTCGACGACCAGGGCCGCAAGTTTGACGGCACCGGCAATCTGCGCGACTGGTGGACGCCGGACGACGCGCGCCGGTTCACCGAACGGACCGCTGCTCTGACGGCTCAGTATTCGGCCTATGAGCCGTTGCCCGGTGAGCACATCAACGGTGAGCTGACATTGGGCGAGAACATCGCCGACCTGTCTGGCCTCACCGTCGCGATGCGCGCCTACCGGTTGTCGCTCAACGGGCGACCGACAGCTGTGCTGGAGGGATTCACCGGTGAACAACGTTTCTTTTTGGGATGGGCCCAGGTGTGGCGTGGCAAAGCCCGGGAGAAGGCGTTACGCGCGCAGCTGTTGAGCGATCCCCACAGTCCGAATGAGTTCCGCGCGAACGGCGTCGCCAGCAACCTGCCGGAGTACTACGCGGCCTTCGACGTCAAGCAAGGCGACAAGTTGTTCCGCCCACCCGACCAACGCGTCAGAATCTGGTGACCGTATATCTTCCCCGACCACAATCGGGCCCTCAGACGTAGAAGGCGTACCGGACTATCTGATTTGATGTACCGGGACTACGTGCCATGGGGTGCGCTTCGTTGTGCCAACTCGGTGACGACAGAGCGGCCAGCGGCACAGTTGCACTGGGCGGTCAGGCGGCGCGTTGGTGGAGAATTGCGCGAACTTGAGCGGCGAATCGATCCGGGCTGTTCGCCGGCAGGTAGATGTCCGGAAACACCCTACGGAACCCCGGACCCCGCAGCTGGCCCTTGGTCACCAGCTCGGTGGCCACCGCAACCGATCCTCGTAATGGTGCATGCAATCCTTCCATGCGCGCAGCCTGCCCTCGCAACCCCACCAGCTGGCACCAACCGAGCCCCAAACCCCCAGTTATCCACAGTTGGCCCGCCATCCACAGCCAGCGCCACATCCGTGAAGAGCGGTCAGGGCTGCGCTGCGGTTGCGTGCCTAACTGGGCGCCTCGGCGGGGCCGGCACTAGGTGCAGATGTGCGGTTGCGCGGCTAATTGGGTGTCTCGGCGGGGGCCTGCACGCGTGGTGTGGCGGAAGCCGGGGTGGCGGGGCGGTCGTCGGGTGGAGCGCTGCGCATCACGGCCAGGGCAATCGCGGGGAAGAGCAGGACCGAGACCAGGCCGGCGGCGATCAGCGCCGCGCCGGCGGCGGGCGGCAGCGCGTCGAGCTGTTGCCCGATCTGCACCGCAGCCACGATGAAGGGCAACGAGGTGGCCTGCAGCAACCCGGCGGCCATGGTGTGGCGCATGCCCAGCTGGGACCGGTAGAGCAGCGCCGGCAGCGCCCGCACCGCGAACAGCGCCGCGAGGAACAGGGGTACCTGTAGCAACGTCGAGGGCGAGGCGAACAGCGCCTTGGCGTCGAACATCACCCCGCTGGTGACGAAAAACACCGGGATCAGGAAGCCGTAGCCGATAGCGTCCAGCTTCAACTCGGTGTGCGGGTGCACGGTCGCGGCGTCGGCGTCGATCAGCCGCAGCACCGCGCCGGCTAGGAATGCCCCAAGGATCGCCTCGAATCCCAGGCCCTGAGCCAACGCGAGGAACGCCACGAGCAGCAGCATCGCGAACCGAATCCGGATCTGCGCGGTGGTGTCCATCAGCTTCTGGAACACCTGGTCGGTGCGGGCGCTGCGCCCGGCCCGGAGCAGCGTGACCGCCAGCAGGACCACGACCAGCACCAGACCGGCCAGCAGCAGCACCCGGGTGGGCAGACCGGTGGACGCCTCGGAGAAGAACAGCGACAGCAGGATCACCGCGCCGAAGTCGGCGATGGACGCCGCGGCGATGATCAGCTGGCCAGTGGTGCTGGTGATCTGGCCGGAGTCCTTGAGCACCGGGACCACCAACCCCAGCGAGGTGGCGCACAGGATGATCGCGACCAGCAGCGGCGCCGAGGTGAACCCACCGGCCGCCAGCAGCAGCGCGACGCCTACCGCGATCGCGAAGGACAGCACGAAACCGGTCAACGCCAGGGTCAGCGGTCGACCACGCAGCCGGTGCACATCGATCTCCAGGCCGGCCAGAAACAGCAGGAACGCCAGACCGACCAGGGCAAGCACCTCGATCGGCGCGTCGACCTGTACCAAACCCAGAACGGAGGGACCGATCACGATGCCGGCCACGATCTCCAGCACCGGCGAGGGCACCCGCAGCGCAGGCAACGCGTTGACGATCAGCGGTGCGGCGAGCGCCACCAACATGATGATCAGTAGGTTGGTGAAGTGCATCGGGTCACCTCGCTCTAGTCGAGCAGGTCCGCCAGGGCGTCGAGCACCCCGCGGGGGAAGGTCGGGAAGACGTAGATCATCTGGCGCAACGTGCTGACCGGCAGCCGGGCGTGTACCGCGAGGGTGAGCATGGACAGCACCTCGCCGCCGCGCGGGCCGAACGATGTCGCGCCGACCAGCACGCCGTGATCAGCGTCGACCACCAGCTTGATCACGCCCTCGTTGCCCAGGCCGTGTATGAAGCCTCGACTCGACGTCGACAGGGGCGCGCTGCCGGTGCCTACGTGCCCGATCACGACCACGTCCACCCGCCTGCTCGACGCCTGTCACGACTGTTCTGACCCACTGACCAGTGCGGGCGTTACACCGCCCGCGCCCGGCCCGGCACCGGCCGGCCCCGACGACGACACCGAAGGCACACATTTGGGTGATCACGGAGCCGGGCGAGCTCGGTTGGATCAATCTAAGACACGCCGGCTCGCCTGCACCACATCTGCCGCAGCTGATGGCACCGTCGAGGGATGGGGTTCACGGCAGCGGTGATCGAGTTGTACTGCCCGGAATGCGCCCAGTACGAGGCGTTCGAGCAGCCGCCGTGCGTCGACGGGCACGGCCCGGACTGCCCGGAATGGTTCTGCCTAAGCTGCGGTATCGCACTGCTGATCGGCGTGCCAATCGAGTGCGGGGAGCCGCAGCCACGCACGTTGAGCTCACGAGCTGCGTGAGCTCGAAGAGGCTTCCTGATTGTGGTCTGCCCGCTGGAAGGTCCGGTACAGCCACCACAGCGAGGGTGCGAGCAGCAGCGCCCCCACCCCTAGCGCGGCTAGCGTCGCACCCAGCACGGCGTCAGTCGCGGCCGCAGCGTCGACGGTGGTGCCGGGCAGCAGTTCAGGGTATTGGCCAAGGCCCCAGCCCCAGAGCAGTCCCACCACCGCCAGCGATGCGGTGAGCCGCACGGTGACGTATGCCCGCCGCCACAGCAGGCCCAGGGACGCCAGGCCCGAGGCGATGGACAGCCCCCCGAGCCCCGCCGCCGGCCACGCCGTCAGTGCGGAGAAGGTCCCCGGTGCGTCGGCGCGCAGCACCACCAGCCCGGCCATCGACAGCGCGCCGACCCCCACACCCGTGCCCAGCGCCCGGCGGCGGAAGGCCTCGGCGAGGTCGTGTGCACCGGACCGCTGAGCGTCCCGGGTCAGGTACACCGCCGCGAGATAGGCGCAAATCCCGACCGCGAGCGCCCCGGTGAGCGCAGATGTGGGATTCCACCAACTGGTGATCAGGTCACCGGCGGCGATTCCGGGCGGCACCCGCCCGCTGGCGATCCCGCCGGCGATGGTGCCGAGAAAGAACGGAGTAACCACTGAGGAAAACGCGAAGGCCGCGCCGAACAGCCGGCGCTGCCACAGCTCCGTGCTCACCTTCCGGAACGCGAACGCCGAGCCGCGGGCGATGATGCCCAGCGCGACCAGGGTGAGCGGGATGTACAGCGTGGAGGCCGCGGCGGCGAACACCGACGGGAAGCCGGTCCACAGCATCACGATGACGAAGATCAGCCAGACGTGGTTGGCCTCCCACACCGGCCCGATCGAGTGCTCCACCAGCTCTCGCTGGCGAGCGCCACGGTGCGGGCCACCGGCAAGCAGGTCCCAGAACCCGCCGCCGAAGTCGGCCCCGCCGAACAGCACGTAAGCGGTCAGGCCCAGCCACAGCACGACCAAGGTGGCGTCGGCGAGCGTCATCGGTTACACCACCCGGTACGCGGTGACGTCGGCTTCCTGCGGGGCCAGTGGCACCGGTGTGCTGCGAGTCATCCGGCGCAGCACGTACACCGTGCCGACCGTCAGGGCCAGGTACACGGCCGCCACCAGCAGGAATCCCCATACGAGGCCAGGTGCCGGATTGACCGCGTCGGCGGTGCGCAGCACGCCGAACACCACCCAGGGTTGGCGGCCCACCTCAGTAACGGTCCAGCCGGCCTCCAACGCCAGCACCGCCGCCACCCCGGAAAACGCCGCGGCCCGCAGGAACCAGCGCGAGCGGGGCAGGTCCCGGTGCCGCCACCAGGCCAGCGCCAACCAGATAGCCAGCGCGAGCAGTGCGAACCCCATCGCGACCATCAGCTGGAATGCCAGGTGCACCACATTGACCGGCGGCCGGTCGGCCAGGGCCACCTCGTTGAGCCCAGCGATGACGGCGTTCGGATCCCAGTGCGCCAGCAGCGACAGTCCGTACGGGATCTCCAAGGCGTAGCGCATTTCCCCGTCGATGACGATGCCGCCCACGTGCAGCGGCGCGCCCCGTACGGTGTCGAAGATGCCCTCCATCGCGGCGAGCTTCACCGGCTGGTAGTTGGCCACGAAGTGGGCCATCCAGTCCCCCACCACGATCTGCACCGGTGTGATGACCGCGGCGACCGTGAACGGGACGAGGAAACCCAGCCGGTGG
>JALZCN010000489.1 GCA_030863045.1 Actinomycetota bacterium
GACCCACCGCGCGGCAGGCGGTGGGACGTCCGATCCGCTCGGCGAGCTGGCCGTAGGACATCGTTTCGCCGTAGGGAATCTTCCGCAGAGCCGCCCACACGGTGCGCTGGAATGGGGTCACACCGAATCGCAGCTGTACATCGAAGTCGGTGCGTTGGCCGGCGAAGTACTCGTCCAACTGCCTGATGACTTCGGTGAACGGGGTGGGGTCCGGCGCGCCGAATGTCTGCTGCAGTGGGCGGTGCCGCTGCAGATCCATGTAGAGACCGCTGAGGACGCCGCCGGTGGCCACCAGGGTGAGGGTGCCGACGGGGCTGTCCACCAACGTATGTACTCGCGTGTTCACTGGTGTCCTTTCTCAGGCCGGTAGCCGGTTGATGGCGTGGTCACTCGTCGCCCACAGGTACTGCACGGCGTAGGCCCGCCATGGCCGCCACGCAGCGGCGTGGCTGGTCAACCCAGCGGCGGTGGAGGGTAGACCCACCTCGCGAGCGGCACGCCGGACCCCTAGATCCGTCGCCGTGAAAGCATCCGGATCACCCAGCGCACGCATGGCGATCGTTTCGATCGTCCAGGGGCCGAAGCCGGGCAGGCGTGCCAGCTCAACGCGGGCCTGCTGCCAGTCACTGGCGGGGCCGAGGTCGATCCCGCCGCTGGCCAGCGCACCGACCAGGGTGGTCAGCGTGGTGCGGCGCGCTTGCGGCAGGGCGAGTGCCGCCGGATCCAGTGACGCCAGCACGCTCGCGTCTGGGAAGAGATGGGTCAGGCCGCCGCTTGGCTCGGGCACGGGATCGCCGTAGGCGGCCACCAGCCGGGCGGCGTGGGTGCGGGCCGCCTTGGTGGACACCTGCTGGCCGAGCACCGCGCGCACCGCGAACTCCGCCGCGTCGACAGTGCGGGGCACCCGACGGCCTGGATTCTTATCCACCAGCGGGGCGAGCACTGGGTCCCTGCGCAGCAGGTCGTCGACGGCCACTGGATCTGCGTCGAGATCGAGCAGCCACCGGCACCGGGTGGTCGCGGCGGAAAGGTCCCGCAGGTCGCTCAGAGTCAGCCGGCAGTACACGTGCTCCGGCGACGGGCTCAGGGTGGCAATACCGTAGCCGTGCGGCAGGCGCAGGGTGCGGCGGTAGGTCCCGTCGCGCCACTCTTCCACCCCCGGCACAGCGGTCGCCGCCAGGTGCCCGAACAGGTTGTCCGGGCACAGCGGCCGCCGGAAAGGTAACCGCAGCGCCAGTGACCCGGACGTAGCAGGGGGATCCGCACGTGCCGCGCGAGCTCGCAGCTCGGTCGGGGCGAGGGCGAAGACCTCACGCACGGTGTCGTTGAACGCCCGCACGCTGGCGAACCCCGCAGCGAAGGCGACCTCGCCCATCGGCACGGAAGTGGTCTCGATCAACACTCGCGCGGTCTGGGCGCGCTGCGCCCGCGCCAATGCCAACGGACCCGCCCCCAACTCAGCCAGTAGCTGCCGTTGAATCTGCCGAACGCTGTATCCCAATCGCGCGGCTAAGCCCGGAACACCATCACGATCGACCACTCCGTCGGCGATCAACCGCATCGCCCTAGCGACCAGGTCGGCGCGCTCGTTCCATTGTGGCGATCCGGGGCTGGCGTCGGGCCGGCATCGCTTGCACGCGCGGAACCCAGCCTGCTGTGCCGCAGCCGAACTGGGGTAGAACCGCATGTTTTCAACCTTGGGCGGTACTACCGGGCAGCTCGGCCGGCAATAAATGCCGGTAGTGAGCACCGCTGTAAGGAACCAGCCGTCGAACCGCGCGTCCTTGGACTGCACCGCCCGCACGCACCGCTCCCTGTCCTCGTGCACGTTCCCAGCATCACGTTTGGTCGCAGCGTGAGCTAGCGAAAATGCGACAGGACCCTAGGGGGTAGCGGTCCTGTCGCAAACTCGCCATACCGCGGCCGGTCGCGACTTCACGGAAGCATGGCGGGTTAACGATGACCATGCCGGGAATACTTGTCGCGATAGCCGCCGGGGAGACGGCTCGCCATCAAATCATGTGGCGTTG
>JALZCN010000491.1 GCA_030863045.1 Actinomycetota bacterium
ATGCTGCTCCGCACCGTTACGCAGCGACCGAACACCCCAGCCCGTCAACCTGACAGTGCCCTCCTGGAGCTGCTGCGGGGCACCTCGCCTATCTCGACCGGGTTCGCGGCGACCGAGCTGGACGCCCTGGCCCGATCAATCGGTGCCAGCGAGTCCGCACAGCGCGTTCTGCGCGCGGCGGCTTCTCCGGCTGAGGCTCTCGACGCGCTGGCTGCCGACCCCCACGTCGGCGCGAACACCCGAGCGTATCTCGACGCGGTCCGCTTCCGGTCCATCGGCTACGACGTCGGCGATCTGTCCGCCGGCGAAATGCCCCAGCTGCTCGTCGAGGCGATCCGTGCGGCCGTCGCCGGAGCCGCGGCAGCACCGCAGGATGACGCCAAGCTCGCGGAGATCAAGCCACGGGTGCCCGCCGAGCACGTCGCGGAGTTCGAGCAGCGGCTCGGCGAGGCACGGCTGATCAACCGCTTGCGCGACGAGCGCGGCGTGTACGCCGACGGCTGGGGAACCGGGCTGGCGCGGCGGGCGCTGCTGGAAGCCGGCCGCCGGCTGTACCGCGCCGGCAAGCTGGCCGACCCCGCCCATGCCGTCGACATGGACGCCGCCGAGCTGGCAGCCCTGCTGCGTGGCGAGCCGGGCCCCAGTGCCGAGGAGGTGGCGCAGCGCTACCGCTGGCGCATGTCGCGGACGATCGAGGACGCCCCGCCATTGCTGGGGCCGAGCCCTGCCCCGCCGCCGCCTCTGGAGTCTCTGCCGCCCACCGCCCGCCGCGGCGCCCGAGCGGTGGGTGCCGTCATGGTCAATCTCTTCCAGGTGCCCGACACCGAGAACACTGACACCGTGCTGCACGGCTTGGCCGTCAACGCTGGAATGTACGAGGGCAGGGCGCGGGTCGTCGACGTCGACACCGACTTCGCGAGTATCAAGCACGGCGACGTCCTGGTCACCCGCATGACGTCGCCATACTTCAACGTCGTGCTACCACTGCTGGGCGCGATTGTGACCGACCGTGGCGGTCAACTGAGCCATGCCGCCATCGTCGCCCGCGAGTACGGCATCCCGGGGGTCGTCGGCACGCGTGAGGCCACCCGGCTGATTCCTGACGGGGCGCGGGTCCGGGTCGACGGTAAGACGGGCGAGGTCACGCTGCTGCGATGAGGGGCAGATGATCCGGGCACTGGACGAAGCCAGGGACCCGGCCGCGTTCGGTGGCAAGGCCGTCCAGCTCAGTGCGGCGATCCGCGCGGGCCTTCCCGTGCCAGCGGGCTTCGCGATCTCGTTCGAGCATGTCGAGGCGACAGCCTGCGGCGATTCAGCTGCGCTGGCAGAGTTACAGGCATTATGGGTGGGCAGCACGCCGTGCGCGGTCCGGTCCAGCGCGATTGGCGAGGACTCTGGGGCGACCAGTTTTGCGGGAACTCACCTGAGCGTGCTCGGGGTGTGCGGCTTCACCGCAGTCGTCCAGGCCGTCCGCGAGGTTCACGCTTCAGGTCGGGACCCGGGTGCATACTCCTACCGCGCGCGGCTCGGGCTCGAGCGGACCGTCCGGATGGCGGTGGTGGTCCAGGAGCTGGTGGACGCCGACGTGGCGGGCGTCCTGTTCACCAGGAATCCGGTCACGGGGGCGGCGGAACGGGTGATCGAAGCGAGCTGGGGGCTGGGCGAGGCCGTCGTGTCAGGGCTGGTAACGCCGGACCAGTACCGGCTGGCCCCGACAGGGCGGCTGCTGGAGCGCAGTGTCGGTGAGAAGGATCTGCAGATTCGGCGCAGCGCCCGCGGCGGTACGGAGCAGGTGCCAGTCGCACCGGGGTTGATCTGTACACCCTGTCTGGGTGACGGGGAACTTGCCGCGCTGCATGCGCTCGCGGCGGCGTGCGACCGCGTCTTCGGGTCTCCTGACCATGACATCGAGTTCGCATTCTGGGGCGGTGCGGTGTTTCTGCTGCAGCGACGACCGATCACCAGTGGCTGACGGGACCGTGCGGGGCTTCACAGCGGCGTTGTTGGCCGCGTCGCTGATGCCGCTCAACTCGACCATGATCGCGGTGGCGTTGCCGGACATTGCGCGCGAGTTCACCCATTCTCCGGGCACCGTGACACAGGCGCTGGTGTCGAGCTACCTCGTCGCGGCGGTCGTCCTGCAGAGCCCGGGAGGCAAGCTCGGCGACCGGCTGGGGCACTGGCGGGTGTTCACCTTCGGCCAGGTACTGATCGCGATGGGCGCCGTGCTGGGCTTCACCGCGCCGACTCTGGGCGCGCTGGCGCTGTCCCGGGTGCTGATGGCGGCCGGCGGTGCGGTGATCGTGCCAGCGACGGTGGCTCTGATGCGCATCGAGCTGCCGCCGCAGCGCAGGGGCCGGGCGTTCGGCACCTTCGGAGCGGTCATGTCGCTCGCGGCCGGCATTGGGCCGGTGGTCGGTGGTGAGCTGGTCCGGGCGTTCGGGTGGCCGAGCGTTTTCCTGGCTAACCTGCCCGTGCTCGCCTTGTCAGCGGTCCTGGCGGCGACAGCCAAGCATGCGCCTGCGGCGGTGCAGCGCGTGGCGCACCCACGTTTTGACTGGATCGGTACTGGACTGCTCGCCGCGATGCTGGTGTCGCTCGTGCTGGGCCTGCAGGCCACGGGGGCCGGCTCGATAGCGCTCGTCGGTACCTGCTTCGTGCTGCTCGTGCCGTTCGCGTGGTGGCAACGGCGGGCAGCGGATCCCGTCATCGCGTTCTCGTTGTTCAGTTCGCTGCCGTTCGCGGCGGGCACCCTGCTGGTGGCCCTGCAAAACCTGGTGATGTACACGCTGCTGTTCGAGCTTCCGCTGGTCCTCGAGGCACTGCTGTCCTTGGACGCCGCGGCCACTGGCCGGTTGCTGATCTTCATGATGCTGGCGATGGTGGTCACCTCACTGGTGGCCGGCCGGTTGACGGACTGGTTCGGGTCGCGGCCGGTCGCGGTCGCCGGTTCGCTGGTCTGCCTTGCGGGCCTGGGCGTGCTGGCTGCTGGCGATCTCTCGGCGCTCGGCCAGGTGCCGTGGGCGCTGGCACTCCTCGGAATCGGGATCGGGCTGGTCACCCCGGCGGCTCAGAACGCCGCACTCAACGCGGTTTCCCGGGAACGCAGTGGCATGGCCGCCGGGGTCAGCTCGACGATGCGCTATCTCGGCGGCATCGCCGGCGTCGCCATCCTGGGCCGCTTACTCGATCTCAGCGGCGACCGTGACGCCATCATCAGCGAGCACCGCACCATGCTCGCGGTCTTCGCCGCGACGCTGCTGGTGGGGTTGGCATGCGCAGCGCTCCTGCCGGGCCGTGACCGGCGCCCGACTCCCGCCGAGTTGCCCGCCGCTGGCCGGGTTCCCGCACCAGAGGGCAAGAACGACCCTGCGTGAGGCAGTGTCACCCGGGTCATCTCTTTCTCACGGTTTCCTGAGGCGGTGGCATGTTGCAGCTTTCCCACATCGAGGGCCTTAGCGTCGGGCATCGCGGTACCGAAGATCGTTCTAATGACGTTGTAACAAATATCCACGCGATGTCGGTAGTCTCTTAGTCTGGCGGTCGGGCAAGGACCCATCCTTACCCCCGTCCGGCCGTCACCACTACACGCACGTCCCCTCACCAGGGCGACTGTCGACTCCGAGGCCGGCGCCAGCGAGGTAACCCGTTAGCTGCCAAGCAACGGACGATACCTGCCATGGCCTATGCCGGCTTATGTCACTCGTTCATCCACGAGAAGCGGGGCCTGGTTACCACAGCAAAGTCGCAGGAGGTCCTGGAATGACGCTAAAACCACCTTGCCTCGGAGGCACGCTATGAGTGCCTCGCCCGAGCCCGTCCCCCCCGACCCGGAAGTGACCCGATTACAGCTGGTTCTCGAGGACGTTCGGTTCTCGCTGGAGCGAGGGTACTGGCAGGCGGCGCTGGCAGCTGCCCGCGCCGCCCTGGCCCGCGACGAGGCGACGAAGCGATGAGGTACGCCGGGTAACGTCCTACCCTATCGCCTTGTGATGCCCACCCTGATCGGTAGCGCGGCAGCCACCGGCCTGTACTCGTGCGGGGCCGAGCGTCGTGCTTGTACGTGTCTCCGCGGGCAGTGGAGAGGCTCGCCAGGGGCAGCCGCATGACTTGGGTGCGGCCGGCCTGCGCGACGGTTCGGCCATGACCGCTCCGCTGGAGGGCTCCGGCTCGCCAGCTCACGCGCAACCCGAGGCTGTTACCGAGGGAAAGGCCACGGCAATTCAAGGCCGTTCACTCGGTCAGATCGCCTGGCTACGCCTCAAGCGCGACAAGGTCGCCCTGGCCGGTGGCGGCGTCATCGTGGCCCTCATCCTGGTCGCGATCTTCGCCCCGGTGATCGTCGCGGTGCTCGGGCATCCGCCGCTGGAGTTCCACTACGAGAAGGTCGATCCCGAGCTACAGGTGGCCGTCGGCAACTTGGGCGGGATCAGCCCGGACTTCCTGTTCGGAGTCGAGCCGGTCAACGGTCGCGACGTGTTCAGCCGCATCGTCTACGGCTCGCGAATCTCACTGCTCATCGCCTTCCTCGCGACGCTGCTGTCGGTGGCGCTGGGCACCGTGATGGGCGTCATCGCGGGGTACTTCGGGGGCTGGGTCGACACGCTGATCAGCCGGACGATGGACGTCTTCCTGGCCTTCCCGCTGCTGCTGTTCGCGATCGCGCTGGCCGGTGTGGTGCCGGATCGGGCGTTCGGCCTGGCGGGCGACACGCTGCGGATCACGCTGATGGTATTCATCATCGGATTCTTCAACTGGCCCTACATCGGCCGGATCGTCCGCGGGCAGGCGCTGTCGCTGCGCGAGCGGGAGTTCATCGATGCGGCGCGCAGTCTTGGCGCGCGCAGTCCTCGGATCCTGTTCACCGAGATGCTGCCCAACCTCGCCGCACCGATCCTGGTCTACTCGACACTGCTGATCCCGACCAACATCCTGTTCGAGGCCGCGCTGTCGTTCCTCGGCGTCGGGGTGCGACCACCGACCCCGACTTGGGGCGGGATGCTGTCCGAGGCCACGCACTGGTTCCAGATCGCGCCGAACTTCATGCTCTTCCCCGGGTTGGCGATCTTCATCACGGTGCTGGCGTTCAACCTGTTCGGTGATGGTCTGCGCGATGCGCTCGATCCGCGGTCGCGATGACGACGAAGGGGCACCAGATGAGAACGAGTCACCGAGTCGTGGTTGGTGCGATCGCCGCGCTGGTGCTGGCCGGGTGCGGTGGGCCGAGCACCCGCGGTGGCACCGCTGTCGGCGGTGCCGCCGGTGGAATCCACAATCCCTCGGACGCGACGGGCGGCACGCTGCGGTTCGCAAACTCCGGCGACTGGGACTCTCTCGATCCGGCCGACACCTACTACGCCTATTCCTGGAACTTCATCCGCAACTACGGGCGGGCGCTGGTGATGTTCTCCTCGGCTCCGGGCCGGCAGGGCGCCACTCTCGTGCCCGACCTGGCCGAGTCGCTGGGCCGCTCCAGCGACGACTCCAGGACCTGGACCTACACCCTGCGCCAGGGCGTGAAGTTCGAGGACGGCACTCCCGTCACCAGCAAGGACGTCAAGTATGCCGTCGAGCGGTCGCTGGACAAGGCGACTTTCCCCAATGGCCCGACGTACTTCAACGACGTCCTCGACCTGCAGGGCTACACCAGCCCGTATTCCGATCCCGACCCGAACAAGCTCGGCCTGAAAGCGATCGAGACTCCGGACGATCGGACGATCATCTTCCGGCTGCGCAAGGCGTTCAGCGGTTTCGACTACCTCGCGCAGCTGCCAGCCACCATCCCGGTGCCGCAGGCGAAGGACACCGGGTCGAAATACAAGGAGCACGTCGTCTCGACCGGCCCGTACATGTTCGAGACCAACGAGTTGGGCAAGCGCTTCACGATGGTCCGCAACCCCCATTGGGATCCGGCTACCGACCCGAACCGCCGGCCGCTGCCTGACCGGATCACAGTCGACCTGAACGTCAACGCCGACGACGTCGATAACCGGCTCATCTCCGGTGATCTCGACGTCTCGATCGAGGGCTCGGGTGTCGGGCCGTCGGCTCAGGGCCGGATCCTCGCCGACCAGAGCCTGCGCGCGAATACCGACTCCGCGCTCGTCGCCCGGCTGTGGTTCACCGCGCTCAACTCCGACGTCGCGCCACTGGACAACATCCACTGTCGCAAGGCGGTGCTGTATGCGGCCGACCGGACCGGTTACCAGCGCGCCTACGGCGGAGCGACGGGCGGCGAGATCGCCACGAACCTGCTTCCACCGGTGATCCCCGGCGCGGAAAGATTCGACCTCTACCCGTCGCCGAACAATCAGGGCGACATCGCCAAGGCCCGCGACGAGCTCGCCCAGTGCGGCCAGCCCAACGGCTTCACCACCGGCATCTCCTACCGCGCCGAACGGCCCAAGGAGAAGGCCACCGCCGAAGCACTGCAGCAGTCACTGGCGCGGGCCGGGATCAACCTGCAGATCAAGCCGTACCCGCTGACCGACTACCTGCGCCTGTACGCCGGCAAGCCGGACTTCGCGAAGTCCAACAGTCTGGGTCTGATCGTCTACGGTTGGGGTGCGGACTGGCCCGACGGCTACGGGTTCCTGTCCCAGCTCGTCGACAGCCGGGTTATCCGGGCCACCGGAGGCAACTCCAACCTGGGAATCAAGGACCCGGCGATCGACCAGCTGCTCGACCAGGCATTGGTGACCACCGACACTGCGGCGCGGGAACAGATCTGGGTCGACATCGACCGCAAGGTGATGGAGAACGCGTTCGTCCTGCCCGGGGTCTGGGCCAAGGGCCTGCTGTACCGGCCGCCGAACCTGACGAACGTCTTCATCACCGACGGGTTCCAGATGTATGACTACCTGGCATTGGGCACCACCCGGAACTAACCGTGGGCGTCTACCTGATTCGACGGCTGGTCGCGGCGGTGCTCCTGCTGCTGATCGTCACCGCGGCGACGTTCGCGATTTTCTTCCTGGTGCCCCGGCTGGCCGGAGCCACGCCGGAGGACCTCGCCTCGCGCTACGTCGGCCGGACCGCCTCACCGGAGGTGATCCGGGAGATCGCGGAGAAGCTCGGGTTCACGGATCCGATCTGGGTGCAGTACGGCCGGTTCGTCAAGGGACTGGTTCTCGGCGCGGACTACAGCACGGGCCCGACCACAGTGCACTGCCCGGCACCGTGTTTCGGGTACTCCTTCCTCACCCAGAACCCGGTGTTACCTGACCTGATCGACCGGCTGCCGGTGACGATGTCGCTCGCTGCCGGTGCGGCGCTGATCTGGCTGGTCGCCGGAGTGTCCACTGGTGTGGTGTCCGCGCTGCGCCCGGGCAG
>JALZCN010000713.1 GCA_030863045.1 Actinomycetota bacterium
GGCCCGGCACCCCGGCTTCACGGTTTCGAAGAGCTACTCCAAGGTCGGTTGGCGGTGCTCGGACACCCGGGAGCTGTTCTTCGACGACTGCCGGGTGCCGCTGAGCAATCTCCTCGGTGAACGCGGCCGGGGTTACGCGCAGTTCCTGGCCATCCTCGACGAAGGCCGTATCGCGATCGCAGCGCTGGGCGTCGGCCTCGCCCAGGGCTGTATCGACGAGTGCGTGTCCTACGCTCGGCAGCGGCACGCTTTCGGGCGCGCGATCGGCAGTTACCAGGCGATCCAGTTCAAGATCGCCGACATGGAGGTGCGGGCACACACCGCCCGGCTGACCTACTACCATGCCGCAGCCAAGATGCTGCGCGGCAAGCCATTCAAGAAAGAGGCCGCGATTGCCAAGCTGGTCGCCTCGAACGCGGCGATGGACAACGCTCGGGACGCCACCCAGATCTTCGGCGGCTACGGTTTCATGAACGAGTACCCCGTTGGCCGCTTCTACCGCGACGCCAAGGTCCTGGAAATCGGTGAGGGCACCAGCGAGGTGCAGCGCATGCTCATCGCTCGCCACCTCGGCCTGGCAGACACGCACTCGGGGGACAGCTTGCACTAATTGCCGTGCTGTTGCAGCATCGGCCGCAGGGCCCTCTTCCATCCGGCTGGTCAACGTCTGCTCAGCCGTGAAAATGAGCGTGCCGCGGGTACGCTCGAAATTCCCGGGCGGCGGCAGGAGGTGGCCATGAGCGTAAACTATGTGGCCAGACCGTGGGAGCGCAGGCTGTTCCAGCGTTGCAGGCGAGCATGGGACCTCGGTGCGCGGGAACGGCAAGACTATGAGCCGATCGAGCGAGTGCAGGTGTTCGACTTCGGTGAAGCGATTCACGATGCGCTGGATGTCTACTACTTCCCCGGTATGTGGGACTGGAACCGGGCGATCGTGCGGCCACTGGCCGTCAAGGGCTTCGAGAAGTCGATGCGCAGGCAGCGGGACGCCTACACCCAGACCTGTGACCTGTCCGCGGAACAGGTCCGGGACTGGGAACAGCACTTGGAGCTGGGCACCAGCATTCTCCAGCGCTACTTCGAATTTGCGGCCGGCGTCGACCGTTTCACCCCGATCGGGGTTGCCTCGCAGTTCGACATCAACCTGCCCCACCCGGCCAACCCCGACACCGGACTCACCACGCCGGACGGCCGGCCGCTGCAATACCGAGCCCGGATCGACTTGGCGGTGATCGACGACCACGAGCTGTATTGGCTCGTCGAGCACCGAATCATCACCGACCTGCACTGGCCTGACCTCGACCGGCTGCGGATTGATGAGCAAGCTCTGACCCGCAGCTGGGCGTGGCAGCTGCATTTCCTCGCCAAGCTTGAGGGAACCATCTACAACGAAATACGCGCGGTCGCGCCCGGTACTGGAAGCGCCGAGGTCGACATCCGAGCGATGCCGGGGGTGGGTGGCATCATCACGCAACGCAGCACTGAGTCCTTCCGTCGTACCCACTTGCCCCGCACCGAGCTCGAGATCGAGCGGCAGGGGACCGCCGTCGCGTTGGAAATGCAGGACATGACCGATCCGTCGGTACGGATCTACCCAAATCCCTCCTGGGAGCACTGCGCGAGCTGTGTCTACCGGCCGCCGTGCCTGGCAATGACACAAGGGACC
The DNA here is from genome assembly GCA_030863045.1 of Actinomycetota bacterium. Lineage (GTDB taxonomy): Bacteria > Actinomycetota > Actinomycetes > Mycobacteriales > Pseudonocardiaceae. Next base: position 1,667 of record JALZCN010000713.1, read on the forward strand.
GACGAGCGACCGATCCTCGAAGCGTCCTACCGCAAGCGGGTCGGCGAGGACTTCGAGCCCGGGCGGCTTGGCTCGGTCTGGGGATTCGTCCCCGAGGTCTATCGGGTCGGGGAGCACCGGGCTCCCAGTGCGGAGCGGTAACACCGGTGCGTCTTCGCATAGTGAGTTGGAATGTCGATTCTCGACCGACCGGACTCCTGGACGCCAAGGTTGAGCTGCTGCGCCGGCTGCAGCCCGATCTGGCGCTGCTTCAAGAGATCGGCCGGCCGGTTTACCGTGCGCTGTTGCCGCACCCGTCAGCGCATGAGCGGATGCACCGCAAGTCCAGGGTGTTCTCCTGGGGTGCTCTGTCCACCGACCTCGCCGCGCCGCGCGCCAGCGAGTTCCGGCTTGGCTGTGCTGTGCTGGGCGTTGCCACCACTGCTTTGCTGGATGCCAACGTGCTGGACCGGGCGCCATTCGCCGTCCGCGATCCGGTGCTACCCGGATTCTTCTGGCGGACAGTGGCGGCCCGGGTGGCCTTGTCCACCGGTGACCTGCTGACCGTGTGCAGCTTCCACGGTCGGCAGCCCTCTGGCCCGCCTGCCGCTGCGCTGCAGCGCGCGTTTCACGCGGGGATCGCCAAATGGCTCGCCGATGTGTCCGGCCCGATCATTTTCGGCATCGACGCCGGCCCACCGTTACCCGACCGCGAGGATCCGCTGCTCGGCCAGGGACCTGTCCACCACATGAATCACCTGCTCAGCGCCGACAATGACCACCTGTGGGCCACCGGAGAGTTCGAGGTGCTCGACGTGCAGCGCCTTGCCGACGAGGCCATGACTGCCGGCAGCGACCACGCCTTGCTGCTCGCGGATCTGGAACTGCGTCGTTCATGAGCGACTCACAGGGCGGTTACGCCAATGGCCTGTCGGTAGGGGCGATGGGGGCTGGCAGTACGTCGCGGCCGGTGAGGTAGCGGTCCACGCCGGCGGCGGCGGCACGTCCTTCGGCGATGGCCCACACGATCAGGGACTGGCCGCGGCCCATGTCTCCGGCGACGAACACACCGGGCACGCTGGTCATGAAGGATGCGTCGCGGGCGACGTTGCCACGCGGGTCATAGTCGACGCCGAGCCCTTCGAGCAGCTTGCCCTTCTCCGGCCCGACGAAGCCCATCGCCAGCAGCACCAGATCGCATGCCAGGTCCCGCTCGGTGTCCGGCACCGGCACGAACTTACCGTTGTCGAGGACAACCTGCGCCAGCCGCAACCCCCGCACCTGTCCATCGGAGTCGCCGAGGAACTGCTGGGTGCTCACCGAGAACAGTCGCTCCCCACCCTCCTCGTGGGCTGAGGACACCCGGTAGACCATCGGGTAGGTAGGCCAGGGCTGCGTCTCGTGGCGGCGCTCAGGAGGGATCGGCATGATCTCTAACTGGGTCACCGAGGCGGCGCCCTGGCGATGCGCGGTGCCCAGGCAGTCGGCCCCGGTGTCGCCGCCGCCGATGATCACTACGTGCTTGCCCTCGGCGTCGATCGGCGACCGCGGGAAGTCACCCTCCTGCACCCGGTTGGACGGAGGCAGGTACTCCATCGCTTGGTAAATGCCGGCCAGCTCGCGACCGGGGACCGGCAGGTCCCGCCACGCGGTGGCACCACCGGCGAGCACCACGGCATCGAAGCCCGCCCGCAGATCGTCGACGCTGAGGTCCTCGCCGACGTCGACGCCTGCCCGGAACTCGGTGCCCTCGGCGCGCAGCTGCGAAAGCCGCCGGTCCAGCCGGTGCTTGGCCATCTTGAACTCTGGGATGCCGTAGCGCAGCAATCCGCCGATCCGGTCTGCTCGCTCGTAGACCACCACGTCGTGACCGACCCTGGTCAGCTGCTGGGCCACTGCCAGCCCCGCCGGGCCGGACCCGACCACAGCCACCTTCTTACCGGTACGCACGGCGGGCGGTTGCGCGGCGACCCAGCCCTCTTCCCAGGCTCGGTCGATGATCCCGATCTCAACCTGCTTGATGGTCACCGCGTCGTCGTTGATGGCCAGCACGCAGGCCGTCTCGCAGGGTGCCGGGCACAACGTCCCGGTGAACTCCGGGAAATTGTTGGTGGCGTGCAAACGCTCGATGGCCTCGGCCCATTCCTGGCGCCAGACCAGATCGTTCCACTCCGGGATGAGATTGCCCAACGGGCAACCCAGATGGCAGAACGGGATACCGCAGTTCATGCACCGGCCGGCCTGCGCCTCCAGCGCGTCGCGGCCGAAATCCTCATAGACCTCGCCCCAGTCACGTAATCGAAGCTCGACGGGGCGCCGCGGCGCGTTGCGCCGCCCAGTGGTGAGGAACCCCTTGGGATCAGCCATGACGCACCTCCGAGCGGCTCGTGAGTGCGTAGCAGTGTTCTAACACTGTTAAGCAC
>JALZCN010000528.1 GCA_030863045.1 Actinomycetota bacterium
CGCCACGCTGGTCTTGCCGACGCCCCCGGGCCCGGTGAGGGTCATCACCCGGGCGGTGTCGAGGTGGTTCGTGACGGCCGTCACCAGTTCGCCGCGACCGACGAGGTCAGGCAGTACCGGTAACAGGTTTCCGGCGGCGGCTGGCTCCGCCGGCGCGGTCTGCGGCGGCCTCAACGGGGTCGGCTGGGCAGGCTCCATCCGTGCCGTGGGTGCCCAGTCCAGCCCGCGGTCCTGGCGCAACACCGCAGCCTCCAGCCGCTGCAGCGCCAGGGACGGCTCCAACCCCAAGTCCTCGTTCAGGCGTTGCCGATAGTCCCGGTACACCCGCAGGGCGTCGCTCTGCCGGCCGCAGCGGTACAGCGCGAGCATCAGCTCGGCGTGCGGGCGCTCCCGTAGGGGCTGCTCGACCACCAGGACCTCCAGCCGGGGCACGACCTGATCGTGATGGCCCAGCACGAGCGCGGCGTCGATGCGATCCTCCACGGCGGCCGTCCGCAGCTCCTCCAGCCGGACGGCTTCCGCGCGGGCGAAGTCCTCGTCAGCGAACTCCGCGTACGCCGGCCCGCGCCACAACGCCAGCGCGGCGTCAAGCAGTGCTGCCGCGTCTCGCACCTCGCCCGCCTCGGCTGCATCGGCTGCCTGCGCGGCGAGATCCTCGAAGCGGGTCGCGTCCACTGCGTCGCGTGGCGCGTGCAGCACGTACCCCGGCGCCCGCGTGAGCAGTGCGACCCCGCCACCATTCGCCCCCAGCGCGGCGCGCAACCGCGAGACGAGGTTCTGCAGGGCCCCGTCGATATGGGCGGGAGGCTCGTCGCCCCACACCGCGTCCGCGATGCGATCCACGGACACCACCTGGCCCGCCCGGACCGCCAGGACGGCCAGCAACCGGCGCAGCAGCGGCGAGCGCAGGGGCACGGTGGTACCACCGCCGCCGACATCGCCGGTGCCCTCGGCAAGCTCCAGCGTCCCAAGCACCCGCAGCCACATCTTCACTCCGGCGGTCCGCACCTGCCGTCAGGTGCACAACCCGGGCACCACCACCCGCATCGTAGCGACCCCGTGAGCCACCTGGGAGGCGGTTGGAAGCCACCTGAGAGAGGCTGCCCGCAGGATGAGCGGTGGCCGGACACGCTGAGCGTCCGGAAGTGGAAAGGAAGCGCAACGATGACCACCACCACCGAGACCGCCGACACGACCGTCGACGACAAGCGCCGCGACGCGCTGGTCGAGCGCCTGTTCGCCAGCCTGCTGGGTGGTATGGAGCTGCTCAGCATCGACCTGGGCCGCCGCCTCGGCCTCTACGCGACCCTGTCGGAGTCCGGTCCGGAAACCGCCGTAGGGTTCGCCCGTCGCGCGCGTATCGCCGAACGCTACGCGCGGGAGTGGCTCGAGCAGCAGGCGGTCGCCGGCATCCTGGACGTCGACGCCCCCGACCGGCCGTCGGCCGAGCGCCGCTACACCCTGTCGGCCGCCCACGCCGACGTACTCCTGCACGCCGAGCACCCGGCGAACCTGATGGGGGCCGCGCCGTCGTTGACGGGCCTGGCGCTCACGCTGTCCGCGGTCGCGGAGGCCTACCGCACCGGCACCGGCGTTTCGTACGCCGACTTCGGTGCGGACATCCGCCACGGAATCAGCGCGTTCAACCGCCCGATGTTCATTGGCGAACTCGCCGGCACCTGGCTGGCGGCGTTGCCCGAGGTCCGCGACCGGCTCGCGCAGGGTGGCTGTGTACTCGACGTGGGTTGCGGCACCGGCTGGTCATCGATCGCGCTCGCCCGCGCGTTCCCCCAGACTACGGTCGTCGGCATCGACCTGGACGAGGCGTCGATCGCCGACGCTCGCGACAACGCGCAGCGGGCAGACGTTGCGGACCGGGTGACGTTCGAGGTTCGCAATGCAGCTGCCTACCACCCGGCCGGTGCCGAGCGCTACGACCTTGCCTGCTTGTTCGAGGCGCTGCATGACATGGGCGAACCCGTAGCGGCCCTCCGCCGCATCCGCGCCGCGCTGGCCCCGGGTGCACCGGTGCTGATCGCCGATGAGCGGGTCGCAGAGCGCTTCACCGCACCGGCCGACGAAGTCGAGCGGTTCATGTACGGCTGGAGCGTGCTGCACTGCCTGCCCGCAACCATCGACGAGTCGGACGCGATCGCCAACGGCACCGTGCTGCGCGAGAGCACCGTCCGCGACTGGGCCCGCCAAGCCGGCTTCCACCACGTCCAGACCCTGCCCATCGACAACGACTTCTGGCGCTTCTACCGCCTCGACGCCTGAGCAGCCGCCGGGCCGACACTTGTGGTCTAGAGCGCTGCTGGCGCGTAATCACCGGCAGCCTCAGGGAGAACGGATGTGTGACATGACCTTCATTGCTGCACCGCTCTCGGGCGAACTGGCCGAGCGGCTGCTGGGTGAACTGATCCGGCCGCAGGATGCCAACTACGACCAGGTGCGGCAGATCTGGAATGCGCATATCCAGCGCCGGCCCGCCCTGATCGTCCGCTGCCGCGATGCCGCCGACGTGATGGCCACCGTCCGGTTTGGCCGCGAACATGATCTGCTGACCTCGATCCGAGGCGGCGGCCACGCCGTCGCCGGGCACGCCATCGTCGATGGCGGCCTGGTGATCGACCTGTCGACGATGACCGGAACCCGGGTCGATCCGGCGGCCCGCACCATCCGGGTGGAGGGCGGCTGCCTCAACTCACACCTCGATCGCTCCAGCCAGGTATTCGGGCTGGCCGCGACCGGCGGCATCGTCAGCCATACCGGCGTGGGCGGGCTGACCCTCGGCGGCGGCATCGGGCACCTGATGCGCAAGGGCGGGCTGGCGATCGACGCGCTGCGCTCGTGCGACGTAATCACCGCCGACGGCGAGTTCGTCATCGCCAGCGAAGTTGAGAACCCGGACTTGTTCTGGGGGCTGCGTGTGGCGGCGGGAACTTCGGCGTGGTCACCAGCTTCGAGTTCGAGTTATTCCCGCTCGGCCCGGCAGTGCTCGCCGGGATGCTGGCGTGGCCGATGGAGCAGGCGCCACACATCCTGGATTTCCTGCGCGATTTCATCGCAGTGGCACCGGACGAAATCGGGATCATGGCCAACCTACGGCTCGCGCCACCGCTGCCGGTGATCCCCGAGAACCTCCGCGGTAGGCCGATCATCGCGCTCGTCGTCTGCTACGCCGGCCCTATCGAGGAGGGCAAGCGCGCCCTGGCCCCGCTGCGCCGCAGTCTCCCGGAACCGGCGGTCGATGCCGTCGTCCCGAAGCCCTACGTGACGCACCAGAAGATGTTCGACGCGGCGCTGCCGCATGGACGCAATTACTACTGGCGTTCCCACAAACTCGGCCCGCTGACCGATCCGGTGATCACCTCTCCGCTGTCGACCGTGGCGATCTTCAGCTTCGGTGGTGCGGTCGCGCGGGTTGCCGAGGACGCGACGGCGTTTCCGTACCGCGACGCATCGCATGACATCAACATCGTGGCGTCCTGGCTGCCCGAGCAGGCCGCCGGTGCCCACCGGCACATCGCCTGGGTGCGAGAGTTCTTCGCTGCCTTGCAACCGCACAGCCGCGGTGTCTATGTCAACTTCACCAACGACGACCTGGTCGAGCGCACTCGGCTCGCCTACACCGAGTCCCAGTGGGCCCGACTCATCGCGCTCGAGACCGCGTACTACCCGACGAACTTCTTCCGACTCAACGCCAACATCCCACCTTCGACCTGATTTACCAGCAGAAACGACCCTCGCGATGCACCGACCTTGGGCTGACGGTGTTGGGAAGAAGTCGGGAGGTCGATGGATCGCGGCCGTCGATAGCCCTGTGCGATGAATCGGTACGTCGTGACATCCGTCTGCCGTCGGCGATAGATCCTTTCGGTGACGCGACACCGGTGCTCGTCGCTTGACGATGCTATTGACTATTCGCAGCGATTGCGCACAGTTCGATCAGCGCCGCGTGGATCTCGCGCTCGATCTTGGCGTAGTGGCCCGGCGGACTTTTGTAGTTGGGATGGAAACCCTGTTCTTCCTCGTGTCCGGTTTCCAGCGTAAATGCGAACACCGGCGCGCGGCTAAGGTCGTCGAACTGGCGACGAAAGGCGTAGTCGTCGGTGGTGCCGGTCACCGGGCCGCCAAATGGGTGGTATAGCGAGGCGCTCTGGCCGACGTCGTAGGTCGAGTGGTCCCGTCGGGGGTCTGAGACGGTGCTGCTCGGGTCGACCCCCGCGCTGCGCAAGATGGCGTCGCGCATTGCGGTGCCTGCCAGCGCGAGGCCGTCGGCGACGAAGTGCGGCGAGACGTTGGTGACGAATTCCCGGTAATCGGTGCGGCCGGCTGGCAGCTTCGGGTCGCCCGGTCGAAGGCCGTCGCGTTTGCCGGTCCAGGCAGTCGCGGAAAAGTTCATCGTTGGGTCGGTGCCGTTGTCCTCGATACCCCACGCTGTGAGCACCTTACGACCGAATTGGTGGATGTCGACGAAATACTTGGGCTTCTTGGTATCCGCCATCCACTGGACGTTCTGGGTCTCGGGCTCTGAGGCAACCGAGGGCCCGCGATACGTCAAACTGGCCCGGTCGGTGGACGCCGGTGGTCCGTTGGCATAGCGGGACAGGTAGACCGCCATGTCGTAATAATCCTCGAACTTCCACGCGATATCGTGGTTGCGGTTGAGATCGACGCCGACTTTGGCGGGATTGACGTTGGGGCGGCGGTTCTTGCGCCAGCCGCCGCTTGCTGCGTCGGCTGGCGGGTTGAGCTGGTCGAACAACCGTCCATCGGGATTGATCAGCGGCGCAATGTAAAGGTCGACGTTGTCGACGATATTCGCCACACTTGCGGCGGAGATCGTGAACTGGGGGTAGCTGATCGCCGGCCCGGCCGGCAACGGCGTGCACGACATCGGCGCGAATACGATGTCGGTGCCGCTGTCATGGCTGACCAGGACATTCTGCGCGACCCGGATCAGTGCATCCGGCGGTGCCGACTCGCGGGCGTGCACGCCGCCCAGGAACACCACCCTCGGACGGTCCGATCCGGTCCCGATCTTGACGAAGTGGATGTCGCGGCCCTCGACGCTCTTGTTCGGGAACGTCTCCAGGGTGCACAACGCGGGGAAGGACGCCGACAGGTCGGCCAGCGCCTCCTCGATCTGGGCTGGCGTGAGCGGCACCGTGATCCGTGGGTATGGCGGGGGCATGGGTCACGCCTCCCCGCGCTCGGCCCGCAACTGTGCGATGGTGCCCGCAATCTGCTGCCGGTGCTCGATGTCCCGGTCGGTGGGCAGCACGACCTGCACCTCGGCGCCCAGAGCGGTCGCCGCGTCGATCGCGTCGTCGGAGGCATACGCGGCGACCTTCCATTTCCCCTCGCCGCGCGGTTCGACGCTCGACTGAACGATGTTGAGGTCCGGCACGTTCATTACCGCACGGACGATTTCTTCTGTTCCGGTAATCTGAACTAAGCCCATCGCAACCTCCCTCCTTGCGCGGGCCGGGCAGCCCACAGGCAAGCGTCCTCGGGTGGATTAGGCGCCTCAATAGGCCAGATCGGCGAGGCTCGCTCAGAGGCAGGTCGCCGTACGCCCCACGGGCCGTGTCGATGCCACGCTTCCAGACGACCGGCGGCGAACCTGGGTACGGGTAACGGCGCACGGGCTGGACGGGATCGTTGGGCAAGAGGCAGTTCGGCTCGAAACGGTGCTGGCCGCCTTCAAACGAGGCGCCGACATTGACAGTTGACCAACGAGTACGGCGTACCGGAGGTCGACTTTTTGATTGAACGTTCTTCGTGTCCACACCGAAGCCGCCTGACGGTCAGGCCAGCGGACCGACGTTTTTCATCGACCGGAATCTCGAAGTGCTCAGCACCGCGCCAGGTCCGCGCCGCGTGCCCTTCTCGTCGTCACCGAGGTCTGCTATCTCCTGGAAACTCGCCTCAGTCCGGTCGCCGAGGCCGACTTCCAGGCCGCACTCAGTCACCAACGACCTCAAGCCAATTCTGCTGACGAGCAGGGACTACGCGCGCTGCTGAGCTGCGCCATGGTCAGTGCGGAGGGGGAGTCTTGTCTCGGCTCCGCTCTGAACAGGACGGATGCTTCACATCCCGGTTTGGTGGCTCCACGTGACACCATTCGTGACGCGCATGAGCGAACCCATACTGTGAGCCGTCACCCCCCGCCCGTCCAGTGACGTCAAGGGCGATGGCCAGACACAACCTCACTCCAAGGCATCTGCACCGTTCCTCTCAGTGGCAACCGGTTGGTGAGGTCGAGGTGACCTCACTGTATGGAGCGACATGGCCAAGAACAGCGGCTCAGGCCGCATCGACCGGCGGCGATGAGAACATCGGCTCGGGCCGCGCTTGAAGTTCACCCATTGTGACTGTTATGTCTCCCATTTCAGCTCAAATCTCAAAAGGGACTTGTACCGTTCAAGGAGTTCCTCGTCTCCCAACTCGGACCGAGGTGAACGAATCCCCTTGGGTTCGGGACCGTAGACCTCTGCCGCTATTTCCATCTCCTGCTCGAGAGCCCATCCGGTTGGAGTGCGCCGGAACTCGTCGAGAGAGTCGTCGCTCATGACACCTCCTGGCGAAGCGACGGCGGCTGCCGCGCATTACCTATGGTTTCACGCTTACGCTGGTAGCGCTGCCCGCCGTGGGCAGGGCCGCACCGACTCGCTCGACTGGTGGGTCGAGCTGTAGCTGCTTTAGGGGCTTTGTTGCGTTGTCTGATCGCAGTCGCCGTGGAGCCGCTTGCTGATCGGAGGTCTACCGGTGGATGGTGACGTGGTCAACCTGCACTTCGCGTTCGGCCAGCAGCTCTTGAACATCGCGATACGGGAGTCCACAGCGCAGGTACCAGCGCACTGCCGAGCGCACTGCCAGTACACTCACCTCCCGCGAGACGAAGCCGGCGAACGCCGATTCGGCGAGAACAGAACAAGCGCGGCCGCTGCGGCGCATGCGCTTGAGCATGCCGAACGACGTCTTCCCTCTATGCAACAGTGCCCTTCGGGTGGGTCCATGCCTCTGCGGTTTCACCATCTACGTCGCGATTCTCGCCAAATGGCTCACCCGTCCTCGGGAACCGAGAAGGCGGTATGCTGCTAACAAGCAGCTCATAGGAGAGTGATGATGGCTACCAAAGTCTTGTGGCGCACGCCCGGGAAGATGACACAGTTAGAAAAACGCAGCCTTGAATTACTCGTCGAAGAAGTGTCGGGCGAATTCGTTCCACCGTTAACTACTCGAAGCAGCACAACCCAGGCAGTGCTAGCGAGTGCCAGTGGCAGTGCATCGAGTAGCTACTTTGATGACATGCTCATGCAACATTGCCTTCTGCTAGTCGAGTGCGATCAACTGCAGGGGTTTCTTTCCTTCCGATCCTTTCACCGTGACGCTCGCCTGGCGCAGATAGGAATCTGCATCTACGTCAGCACGATTTCTGTTCGTCCAGCGGCGCGAGGACGCGGACTTGCTCGCCTGCTATACCAGAAGCTCTTAGAGCTTCCCGAGACATTGCCTGCATGGATTCTTCTGCGCACGCGGTCCACCAACACGCATCATCTAAAACTGTTGAATACCCTTGGATTTAAGCTTCTCCTTACCGTTCCTAATGAGAGGTATCCTGGAGTCGACACTATGTATCTGGGGCGTAAGCGGTAGCAGCGGTGCTGTGATCAGATGCCGATGGGCGGGCGGTCCTCCGGGTTCGTGAAGCAGTGTGAAGCCGTACGGTAACTGGGCTGGTGGCGACTGAGGGGTAGGAAGTGTCTCGGCGATCCTGATGAACGTTACTGGAGTGATCGCTGTCGTACCGGCTGACGAGGGCCAGGACGTGGCCGAGCGTTACTCGCCCATCGAGCCTTCTTACGAGGGGATGCTCAACGTCGGCGATGAAACTGCGTGTACTGGAAGGCTGCGGTAACCCACAGAGCACGCCGGACTTGGTCGTCCACGGGCCGGGATTGGGTGCTCGAGGAGAACGCACCGAGCGTTCGATCCGGACTGCGATCAAGTTTCGCCTCATGAAACTCGCAATTGTTTTTTGGGAGGCGCCGAGTGAGCTCGATTCGCCGCTTGACAACACTGACAACGGCACCCCATCCGGTAACCGGCTAGCGTTCCGTGTGGTGCGTCAGGGATCCGTGGGCAACCTGGCTCGCTCACCGTCGGACTCCTCTAGGATAAGAGGTGCAAAGAGGTTTCCGTTCACGGTTCCAGACCACGAGAGTAGATTCAAGAACAAGCGCCCGTTCGAAGTATGCACGGTACGTACCAGTAAGGTGTACGTACTCTTGCACATACGATGCAAGCCCCTGAGAGATCTCCTGAGCGGTTGGGCAGCCGAGGCGGTGATCTCGTTGACTCTCACGGGCTGTTTTCTGCGACTTTGCCTTAGACACCTATGCGTGATCCGCGTCGACGCATGCTGAGCTTGCGGCGTGGGGCGCTGGTCGGCAATTCGAGGGTAGCGAGCAATGCCCGTCTTCGTGGACCAACCCAGCCTCGCGGCCGATCGTGTCTCAGGAAGGCTCGGGGAGCAGGTGATGAGCGCGATGTCCTCTTCTAATGAGTTCCGAACGATCCGATCCTGGCTATGGATGCCTGGGCAATACTCGGGACTGTTGAGCCCTTTCCACCGGCGGGCGGTGTGCCCAGGGTCGGGTCGTTCCGCAAGCTCGGTATCGCGCTGATGCCTGGTCCTCTTCCGGGAAACGAATCCCTTTCGGCAGACGGGTCGCGGTGCGGTGCCGGGGGTGGCGGCCCGGCGCGCTGTGCGCGTGCCTGGACACCTCTTGGCCGGTCATGCCGCGTGCAAGACCGGCGGGCGCGGCGTGTCCGGGTCGCTGCCGTGGCCTGTTGATCCAGGCTTGTCGATCGTGGTTCGAGTCCGTCCGCACGGCGCACACCTCGCTATTCGGGAGCCGCTGAGCTCTGACGCGAAGACCGGGACCGTGTGGGTTGCTGGGATCGCGAACGGCTCCATCGGAGGGAAGGCCATAGAGCCTCGTCATTAGGGCGCCGCGCGTTCTCGCCAGGGTCTTTGACCACAAGGGACACACCGACCGCATGGAAAGTGAGCACACGTGAAGGTGTATTGCGGGATCGACTGGGCGGAGAAGCACCATGACATCGCCCTTGTCGACGCCGACGGGCAACTGGTAGCCAAGCGGCGCATCAACGAGACTGTCGAGGGGTTCGCAGAGCTGGCCGCGATGCTGGCCGAGGCCGGCGACAACGCCGAGGACCCGATCCCGGTAGCCATCGAGACCTCGCGCGGGCTGCTGGTCGCCGCGTTACGCGCCACCGGCCGGCCGGTCTACCCGATCAACCCGATGGCGGTAGCCCGCTACCGGGAGCGGCATTCGGTGTCGCGCAAGAAGTCCGACCACCTCGACGCGATGACCCTGGCCAACATCTTGCGCACCGACGCCCACATGCACCGGGCCCTGCCCCAGGACACCGAGTTGGCTCGCGCGATCGCCGTGCTCGCCCGCGCCCACCAGGACGCGACCTGGCGGCGCACAAAGGCGACCAACGAACTGCGCTCCCTGTTGCGTGAGTACCACCCCGGCTTCCTGGCCGCCTTCGCCGGCGGCAACGCCACCAACTTGGCCAGCCCAGACGCCCGCGCGGTGCTGGCCATCGCGCCAACCCCGGCGGCCGCGGCCAAACTGACCAAGGCCCGCATCGCCGCGGCGCTGCGCCGAGCAGGCCGCAAACGCGGCGCCGACCAGCTCGCCGCCAGGCTGCACGAGGCGCTGCGCCGCCCGCAGTTGCGCCAGGACCCGCTGGTGGAGCAGGCGATGGGCGCCCAGGCCCTGCACCTGCTGGCTACCCTGGACACCGAGTGCGCCAGCGTCGAGCAACTCGGCCAGGCCACAGCCCAGGCGTTCGCCCAGCACCCCGACTACCAGATCATCACCAGCTTCACCGGCCTCGGCGATACGACCGGGGCCCGCGTGCTCGCCGAGATCGGCGACGACCGAACCCGCTTCGCCGACGCCCGCTCACTTAAGGCATACGCCGGCTCCGCCCCCGTCACCAGAGCCTCCGGCCGCAGTCTGTCGATCACCCACCGGCGAGTGAAGAACGACCGTCTGGCCGCCGCCGGCTTCGTCTGGGCATTCGTCGCCGCCGCGCACTCACCCGGAGCCAGCGCCCTCTACTACCGCCGCCGCGAGCACGGCGACCGACATGCCGCCGCCCTGCGCAACGTGTTCAACCGGCTTATCGGCTGCCTGTACCACTGCTTGCAAACCGGCCAGGCATACGACGAAACCAAGGCCTTCCCAACACAGGCCACAGCGCCCGAACCCGCCTCTGCTTGACAGTTAGCAAGATCGGAGGTCTGCCGATGTGTAGACGTTCGGTGGAAGGTCTGAGCGCAGTCCCCGTGCCCAGCCGCTCACGACACCGCCGCGGCGATGAGCGCGACGAGCGGCGAGGTCGCCCCGGCAGCGCCACCAACCAACCCGGAGCCCTTGGGGCGGCTGAGGGCCATCGGTCCGAGATGGCGAGCGCGACGCCGGCTAGTGCCATGTACGCGCAGGCGTAGAGCACCAGCGCGCGGCCGACCGCCTCGTTCTCGTTGTGCAGCGCGACTAGACCGATGACCGTGCCTAAGGCCAGGAACAGGTTGCAGAAGCCCTGGCAGAACGACCACAGCCGGACAGCGGGCACGTCGCCGCTGGGGATGTGGAAGATCCCCTGATGCACGCGGGGACGGCGGAATAGCAGGGCCTCCCACACGAATTACTGCGCAAGGCCATCACACTTGACTGCACCTGCGAATCGATCTGCGAGGCCTGCGCCTACTTCCAACCCACCATCGAGTTCCGGCCCACCCTGCAGCGCCAACGCGATGACGCGGTGATCATAGGACAAACAGTCGACAGCAGCTGTTCGACCAACTCCTCAACCGACTCGGCCACAACGAAGTATCGTGATCAACTCGACAAACATCACTCACATAATGCCGATGTGAGACGTTTTAGAACTGTCCCGTTAGGTCAGGTCGTGCGCTCAGCGATGAACACCAACCACGACCTGGGCGATCAGGGGCTTCTTGCACATCCAGCACTCGATAGCCGAGAGCGACCAGGCTCGATTCAACCTCGTCGCGGCATGACGCGAAACCTGCGGCGTCGTTAGCGGTCCCGCCCGGTGTGGATGGGGCAAAGGGATGCCAGTCGGCCAGCCACAGTGAGTCCTTGCGCAGTGTGGCGGATCCGCGTCGCCCGGCCGACTTCTCGGTTGCGGCTAATGGCAAACTGCTGGTACAAACTAAAACGATTAGGCGGTGCAGCCGCTGGTCGACTCAGTTCTCGGCTGAGCCAGAGCCAATACCTTGTTGTGGTGACGGCGAGGATGGAGGGCCGTCGGATACCCATCCAGGCACGGGTCGTCAGGACCCACCGGGCCTTAACGAGTGGCCGGCGGGTAGGTAACCGAATTTGTCAATGACCTACGTGTGAAAATACATCAAGCGAGCGCTGGGCCACATGTCCGTCGATAAGGTCACGGCACGGCTGCTCGAGGAGTTTTAGGCCGAGTTGTGGCGGTGCCGTCTACAGTGCGACGGTCGTCCAGCCATCGCCACCGGACCGACGAACCGCAAAGACGCACCAAATGGGCCGGCTCGCCCTCGATCCGGTCACTATCAAAGTGCTGACTGAACATTGCACCCGATACGAAGCCATCGTCCGCGCGCTTGGGCAGGAACCGACCGATCAGGCGTTTTTATTTTTCGCACAGCCAATGCGCGATCGGCCCTACAGCCCTGACGCGGTCAGCATCGCTATGCCAATATGTGCGGCTATCTGGCGTCCAGAGGCGCACTGACCTCGACTTGGCAGCCACCGTTTGCATCACGACTACATGCGCAAGCGCGGCTTCACGCTGGCATCTCAACCGTCTATGTCACGCCGCCGCTGTAGGTAGGGTTGGTTGCGGTGAGGTAGTTCTGGCCGAACGCGACCAGGTCAGCGTCCATGCCGAAGTAGCAGGTGTGCATACGAACCCGCCGGCCGTCAGGCAAGACGCGATCAACAAAACACAAGGTGTTGCAATAGGTGCAGCAGGGGGCCAGGTCACTCGCCCGCCGTGGGTGTGGGTTGGTTGCGGTGAGGTAGTTCTGGCCGAACGCGACCAGGTCAGCGTCCATGCCGAAGTAGCAGGTGTGCATACGAACCCGCCGGCCGTCAGGCAAGACGCGATCAACAGAACACAGAGTGTTGCAGTAGGGGCAGCAGGAGCCCATGTCGCTCGCCCACCTCATAGAGCTGTGGTCAGATGCCGTGTGATTGCCTCATAGACGTGTTCAAACCTTCGAGGTTGCGTCGATGCGCTCACATCCACGTCAGGCCCCAGTCTAAGGTCAGCGGTCTACTCGCCAGTGGCGGTCATGGGTGAGGCAGCTTCGGTAGCCAGCGCAGCTACTGCCGTCTCAAGTGCTACGGTCGTGACCGGACCGCTATACAGCCCGTTATGACTCGGGACATCCTGCTGTGGATACTGCTCGGCGCTGGTGGCGACGCGGCCTACGGCCGGTGGCGTGCGGAACGCATCCGTGCTCACCGCGACATGAACAACGTCTGCAAGGCGCGAAAGGCCTGACGGACGCGTAGTCGCGCGGTTCCGAATCGAATCGCACAATGTCGCACCGCGCGCGTCAGCGAATTTAGCCGAGTGCCTTCTGGTGCTCCGCAGCCTGCGCCGCGGCGAGCGACCTCGCCACCCGCAGCAGCACCGGTCCCCGAGGTGTAGTGGTACTCGACGGCCGCGGGAAGCGTGGACGCGATGTCCTGATGACGTGCATCCACCGTTGCACGCCTTGCTCGTCATTCCAGCTTGGCGGCGGGTTATATCCGAGTTCACGGCACCCGGAGCAAAGTGGTCCGGTTTATATTGGAAAAAAGTCGCGTTCTGTTACCGATTGGGCTGAGGATAGCAGTCCGAGGAAACAAAATGCGCGCTGCCGGCACACCGACGCACCAGCATCGCGAGTACGGGCAGGTCGTGCTGGTGCGGCCGGGCGAGAGCTGAGAGCCAGTCGCGGGGCGAGCGCTTCCAGCTCAATCGGCGCCGGCCAGACATCTGCTCACCTTGCGACTGAATCCGTCCATAACTACGCCGTTGCGGGTCTTCCACAGATTCGCGCGCACGTGTGGTGACGTCATCCCTAACCACAAGAAAGAACGAATCGGCGCGGTGACCGGCTAGCTGCTGCAGCCTCCTCCGGTGCATCCTCCGCCGCAGCCCACGCCGTAGTCGGGCACCCCGGTGACGCGTCCACCGGCGCTGAGATCTCAGCTCCACGCACGGTCACGCGGCGCTCCACTCCTGCGAGATGCCGTAGGCACACCAGACCCGGCGTCAGGAGGTCATAGCACTCGCCTCGTGCTCCACAGTCCCGCGACGTAACGCCGGCCGCCTGCTAACCCAATCTCCTGGTCGGCCCGGAACAGCAACGGCAACGCGCAGTTGTCGTCCTGGCGGGCGAGGAGCAGGGTGAGCAGCAGTCGGTCGGAGTGGTTAGCCGCCGTCTGGTCAGGACTCATCGCAGCTAGGCACCGTTACGCATCACCTGAACCAGGCAACCGACATCTACACCATCAATGGATGCGACCGATATGCCTCGCCGAGACGCCCACAGATACGCCAGACTCTGACTGTGACCGGCACGGTCGGCGAGGGACGTGAGGCTTTCAGACGTCAAGCGTGGGCCGAGGCCTATGCGCTGCTCGACCACGCCAGCGATTGGGAGCTCGATCCTGAAGATATCGAGCGCCTGGCTATTGCGGCTTACCTGGTGGGTAGGGACGACGAGAGCGCGCAGGCCTGGGAGCGTGCCCACCTCGCGTGCCTGCGTCTGGACAACCCCGGCCGAGCCGCCCAGTGTGGGTTCTGGTTGGGGCTGGCACTTCTATTTCGAGGCGAGACGGCGCGTGCCAGTGGCTGGTTTGGCCGGGTCGGCCGGCTCGTCGAGGACGGCGAACTGGACTGTGCCGCCCGTGGGTACCTGCTTGTGCCCGCTGCGCTGCAGGCGTGCAACAGTGGTGACGCCGCCGGGGCGTACACGCTCTTCACCGAAGCTGGCAAGATCGCCGCACGATTCGGTGACAAGGATTTGGCGGCTTTTGCGTGCCTTGGTCAGGGCCAGGCGTCGATCGCGAGCGGGGAGGCGGCCCGCGGCGTGGCGCTGCTCGATGAGGTGATGGTGTCTGTCACCACGGGTGAGGTATCGCCCATTCCGGTGGGGATCGTGTACTGCGCCGTCATCGAGACGTGCATGGGCGTGTTCGACTTGCGGCGGGCCGCGGAGTGGACCGAAGCGCTGAGCGATTGGTGCCAGGCCCAGCCCGACCTTGTGCCCTACCGCGGCCAATGCCTGGTGTACCGCTCGCAGATCCTGCAGGTCCATGGCGAATGGCCGCAGGCGGCGATGGAGGCCCGTCGTGCCTGCGAACGCCTGTCCCAACCTGCGCATCCGGCGTTGGGGCTGGCGGTATACCAGCGGGCGGAGCTGCACCGGCTGGGCGGGGAGTTCGACGAGGCCGAGGAAGCCTACCGGCAAGCCAGCCAGTGCGGGCGGGAGCCGGTGCCGGGCTGGGCGCTGCTTCGCCTGGTCCAGGGCCACCTCACGGCCGCTGCCGCCGCCATCCGCCGCGCGGTGGACGAAAGCCACGACGCTCTCGAGCGGCCCACGGTGTTGGCTGCCTATGTCGAGATCATGGTCGCCGTCGGCGACCTATCAGCGGCGCGGATCGCCACAGACGAGCTGTTGGGGATTGCCGGGGTCATCGACGCGCCGTTTCTACATGCCATCGCCGCCCACGCCGCGGGGTTGACACTGCTGGCCGAGAGCGACGCCTCGGCCGCGCTGGCTGCCCTGCGCCGCGCGTCGGCGGGCTGGCGGGAACTTGAGATGCCCTACGAAGCTGCGCGCACTCGAGTCCAGATCGGACTTGCCTGCCGGGCGCTCGGAGACCAGGACATGGCCGCGCTTGAACTCGACGCCGCGCGCGGAGCCTTCGTCCGGCTCGGCGCCCGACCCGACCTGGCCTGGGTGGCGGAGCTCGCCTCGGGTCCGAGGCAGGCAGGTCCGTTGACCTTACGTGAATGCGAGGTGCTGCGACTCGTCGCCGCTGGCAAGACCAACCGCGAGATTGGCACCCAGCTTGTACTCAGCGAGCACACCGTCGCCCGCCACCTGCAGAACATCTTCGCCAAGCTTGGCCTATCGTCCCGTGCGGCTACCACCGCCTACGCCTACCAGCATGGGGTCGTCTGACCCTGAGATGTGGTCAGAACGGACCACGGGCCCGGACTCCGAAATGGTGGATTCGGTCGACGCCGCCGAGGCCGTCCCCTTCGTACCGTGCAGATCAGCCACGAAGAGGTTGATCTGCACTATAGGAGGCACCCGGCCATGTCCCAGCAGGTTGACTACAAGATTTTCGGCGGCACGGCGGCGGACAATTACGAACGCTACTTCGTCCCCATCATCCCCGCGCCGCTGGCCGCCGACCTGATCGAGACGGCCGCACCCGTTCCTGGTGAGTACATCCTTGACGTCGCGTGCGGAACCGGCGTCCTTACCCACCTCGCCGCCCAGCGCGTGAGTACCGCCGGGAGGGTCGTCGGAGTGGACCTCAACCCCGGCATGCTCGACGTTGCCCGCTCGATCCCGGCACCACCCGGGGCCTCGATCGAGTGGCGTGAGGCGAACGCCGAGGCTCTCCCGCTCCCGGACGGGTCGTTCGACGTGGTGCTGTGCCAGCTCGGGCTTATGTTCGTCGCCGACCGGCCCGCTGCCGTACGGGAAATGCGGCGGGTCCTGTCATCCGGTGGTCGTGTCGCCATCAACGTGCCGGGCACGATCACTCGTGTCTTCGAGATCATGAGCGAAGCGCTCGCCCACCACATCACACCCGCACTCGCCGGATTCGTCCGTACCATCTTCTCCCTCCACGACCCGAGTGAACTCGCTGAGCTGCTTCAAGGCGCCGGGTTCCACGACGTGACCGTTGACACCACGAGGAAGACGCTGCGACTCCCGCCGCCGGCAGACTTCCTCCGGCAATACATCCACGCCACGCCCATGGCGGCCGCCGTAGCCGAAGCGGGTGACGACCGTCAGAAGGAGCTGGAGAGCGATGTGCTTGCCCAGTGGCAGGACTTCGTGCACCACGGCAGTCTCGTCATCGACCTGCCCATCTTGACCGCGACAGCGCGAAAGTGACCGCGACCACGGTGCTGTTCATCACGGCGTCGGTGTCGCGGACTCCTTCTCGCCCTTGACGGTTGAGCCTACCCTGCGCGACCACTATCGGATGACGGTTCACTGTCAATAGACTAGGCCTCACCCCACCCCAACTGAGCCATAAGCTCGGCCTGGTCAAAGTAGAGGTGGAAGCTAGTGAACTGTTCGCCTGCTACCTTCATGGTCACAACGAAGGGAACCTCAACGATCTTGTTGGTGGCCGGAATAGTGCCAGATGGCGCATTTAAGGGCCCGATGTGGGTGCCCTTGAAAAGCGCCTCGAGCGTACCGTTGTCCCCATCCTCACTGATCATCACAGGGTCCACTTGGCAGTCTGGAAATCCATCCTGCCATAGGTCATAGAACTGGCCTACCAGCGCAGGGCCGGATCCGCTGACGCCGCCGGGGGCTCTCAATTCCACATTATCAGCGAGACCGCGGTCCACCCCCCACGATTATGTTCGTTCCACAATGTGACATTACTGCCGATCAGATCCTTGACGTCTCCCATCGTGGTCACCTCCGAACAGCCTCGGCTCCTTCACGCCGTCCCGCAACATTACGCTCACA
>JALZCN010000554.1 GCA_030863045.1 Actinomycetota bacterium
GTTCTGCACGGTGACGCGATCGCCACCTACCTGCGCAGCGATGCTGCCCCAGAAGTTCTCCGCCGCCACCACTCTGATCTTCGCGTCACGGGTCGACTGGTCTGCACCGCTGTCGGCCGGCGGTGTGGTTGCACAGGCCGCCAGCAGACCGGCAAGCGCGATCGTGACCGCGCCTGCCCTAACGGGGGATGTGCCTTGACGCATCGTTCCCAGCGTGCGCACGTTCCGTCTCCTCAAGTGAACAATCCGTCACTCACATAGGTGGTGGGTGCACTTCAGCGTAAGCGAAATCGATAATCATTCCAAGCGGGGCTCCACGGGATCGATAAATCAGCCGATGTATACACGGAACGCTGTATCATTTGTCGGATGCAGATCATGCCTTACGGGCAGGTGCTGGCCCGGTTTGGCCACGCCCTATCGGATCCGACCCGGGCGCGGCTGTTGCTGGCCTTGCGGGAAGCACCCGGTTATCCGGCGCAGTTGGCCGAGCTGCTCGGGGTGAGCCGGCAGAACCTGTCCAATCATCTGGCGTGCCTGCGAGGATGCGGTCTGGTGGTCGCGGTTCCGGAGGGTCGGCGAGCGCGTTACGAGTTGGCGGATGCGCGATTGGCCCACGCTCTGGGTGACCTGCTCGAACTGGTACTGGCCACCGACCCCGCCCTCTGCCCGGTCGATCAGGACTGCTGCTGATGACGAGCCAGGCGCGGAGCCCCGCGCCCTCGGGCACCAGCTTGTCCACCGCGCGGCGGGAAGCGCTGACCCGGCGGGTGCGGATGCTGGTGGCCTGCACCATTTCCTACAACATCATCGAGGCCGTCGTCGCGATCTCCGCTGGAAGGGTTGCCTCCTCCACCGCACTGATCGGCTTCGGACTGACTCGATCATCGAGGTGGCCTCGGCCGCGGCGGTGTGGTGGCAGTTCACCGGTCCCGATCCGGAGGCCAGGGAGCGCATCACACTCCGGGTCATCGCGGTGTCGTTCTTCGCCCTCGCCGCTTACGCGACCGTCGAAGCGATCCGATCGCTGCTCGGCGCCAACCACCCCGCGCATTCCACTGTCGGGATCGGGCTCGCGACACTCTCCCTAGTGATCATGCCGGTGCTCTCCTACCCGCAGCGGCGCGCAGGCCGTGAACTCGGCTCAGCGACCGCCGTCGCGGACTCCAAGCAGACCCTGCTGTGCACCTACCTCTCCGGAGCGCTGCTCGCCGGGCTGCTGCTGAACAGCCTGTTCGGCTGGACCTGGGCCGACCCTCTCGCGGCCCTGTTCATCGGCGGCGTCGCGGTCAAGGAAGGACGTGACGCATGGCGCGGCCACCACTGCTGCTGACTGGGACACCGAACGGTCTGGTCAGACGGCCGCAGCGAGCATGAGAGCGAACCGTTCGTCGGCATCGGTCCACCACGCGTGGTCGGCGAATCCAGCGTCGATCAATTCGCCGTCGAGGCCCTCACGGCGAAACTTGCTTGAGACCTCAGTGCGCATCTCCTCGCCCTCGGCGTAGCGCACTGTCATGTCCACCGCAGGCAACCGCACGGTCATCGCGCGGCGGGCCCGCAACCGCAGCTCGATCCACTCGTGCCTGGCGTTCCAGACGGCGACGTGATCGAAGGCGGCGACGTCGAAGTCGGCGCCGAGCTCGCGGTTAAGTACGTGCAGCACGTTACGGTTGAACTCGGCGGTCACTCCGGCGTCGTCGTCGTAGGCCGGCACCATCACCGCCGGGTCAGTGACCAGCCCGGCGCCCAGCAGCAACAGTTCGCCCGGATTTAGTGCGGCGCGCAGCGCGGTGAAAAAGCCGGCCCGCTCATCCGGTAACAGATTGCCAATCGTGCCACCCAGGAAGGCCACCAGTCGGCGTCCACCCTGCGCGGCCGGCATCAGCTCCAGATGCCGGGTGAAGTCGCCGACCACGCCGTGCACCGCGAGACCCGGGTATTCGTGGGCCACCGCCGCCATCGCGCCGCGTAAGGCGGACTCCGATACGTCCAGCGGCACGAAGCGTTGCAGCGATCCGTCTACGCTGAGCGCGTCGAGCAGCAACCGGGTCTTTTCGGAAGATCCCGAGCCGAGCTCGACGAGCGTGTCGATGTTCGGGGTGTCGACCGCCGCTCGCGTGACGATCTCATCCACAGTGCCACGCAGCAAGTCGCGTTCGGTCCGGGTGGGGTAGTACTCGGGCAGCGCGGTGATCTGCTCGAACAGGTCGCTGCCGCGGGCGTCGTAAAACCACTTGGGTGGCAACCACTTGGGATCGGCGGACAGCCCGACCCGCGCGTCGTGGCGCAGCGCGTCGGCAGCATCGGCGTCGGACAGATGGATCTCCAGCACAGGCGCAGTCATGGCTCCTCGGCAGTGGTCGTAGGGATCGGCACGACATCCACAGCGGACGGTGTTGCGGTGAGCAGATGGCAGTCAGGGACCGGTTTCCAGCCCGGTCCCCGATCGGTGGGCTCGGAGCAGACCAGCACTCCCTCACCGCCGACCCGCACCGCCAGCGCGTGGTGTACCGCGGTCGCGGCGAGCATGGTGCCGTCGGTGACCAGCATGTTCAGCCGCGAGCCCGGAGCCGCGGCAAGCACTTGCGTGGTGACGGCGTGCAGCACGCAACCGAGCGGTTCACCGGCCGCCAGCCGGTGCCGGACCAGCGCCCACAGCAGCGCGGAATCGGTGGGTGCGTCGAGCGTGAGCAGATCGGTCACTGGCAGACCGGTGGCCAGGGCTGCCATGCTGCCCGGCCACCCGGTGACGACCCCGTTGTGGCTGAACAGCCAGCGGCCGTCGGTGAACGGGGCGCAGGCGGTCTCCACGACCGGCATCCCGACCGTGGCCGAGCGCACCGCGGCGAGCACGGCGCCGCTGTGTAACTCGCGGGCCAACGATGCGAACGTCGCGTCGGTCCAGATGGGAACCGCACGCCGGTACCGGACTGGCGCTGTTGCGCCGACGGGGTACCAGCCCGCGCCGAAGCCATCGACGTTGATCGTCCCGCCGCCTCGCATGTCGGCCGGCGCGTAGCTCTGCCGCAGCAGCGAGTGCGGCGGGTCCAGCAGCAGCGTCGCGAGGTCCCGCGGCGGCCCGAGGTAGGCCAGGTGTCGACACACAGTCAGATGAGGTCCCCCGGGTTGGCGTCCCGGGCGCAGCGGAACCCGGCGAAGATCTGCCGGCGCACCGGATGATCCCAGTTGCGGAAGGTTCCCCGGCAGGCCGTTGCATCGGTGCCGAAGGAGCCGCCGCGCAGCATCCGGTAGTCCCCGCCGAAGAACACCTTGGAGTACTCCCGGTACGGGAACGGCGCGAAGCCTGGGTAGCCGGAGAATGTCGAGGACGTCCACTCCCAGACGTCGCCGATCAGCTGGTACACGCCCAGCGGGGAGGCGCCGAGCGGGTAGCTACCCGCCGGAGCCGGCTGCAGGTGGCGTTGACCCAGGTTGGCGTGCCCGGGCGTGGGATCCTCATCACCCCAGGGAAAGCGGCGGGATCGCCCGGTGGCGGGGTCGAACCGGGCGGCCTTCTCCCACTCCACTTCGGTGGGCAGGCGTTTGCCGACCCACGCGGCATAGGCCTGTGCCTCGAAGAAGCTGACGTGCATAACAGGTTCGTCGGGTGGAACCGGCTCGGTGACGCCGAACCGGGTGCGCCACCACGATGTGCCGTCGTGGTGCCAGAACTGGGGGGCCACCAAACCGGATTCGGATCGGTGTGCCCAGCCCCGCTCACTCCACCAGCGCGAGTCGTCGTAACCGCCATCGGCGAGGAATCGCTGGTAGTCATGATTGGTCACCGGAGTGGTGTCCAGCCAGTACGCGCCGGTTCGAACCTGATGTGCGGGGCGTTCATTGTCCAGTGCCCATGGCTCGGTGGAGGTGCCCATAGTGAACTCGCCGGCGGGGATCAGCACCTCGGCGGGCAAGTTGGCGGTTCGCTGCGGTCGGGGAGCGGGGGCGTGCAGCGCGGCCGGGCCCATCCGAAGCTGGTGAGTGGCCAGCATCGTTTCGTCGTGCTGCTGCTCGTGCTGCACGATCATCCTGAAGGCGAATCCGCCTTCGACCAGCTTTCGACCTCGCAGCGGCGCGCGGTCCAGCACGTCGAGGACCTTGCTCCGCACCTCGCCCAGATAGTCACGGGTTTCGGTCGGGTCGAGCAGCGGCAGCGCGGGCCGATCCGGGCGGGGATGCTTGAACGCGTCGTAGAGGTGGTCGATGTCGGCGCGAACGGGATCGCGCCCGCCCACGTCGCGCACCAGCCAAAGCTCCTCCTGGTTACCGATGTGCGCGAAGTCCCACACCAGCGGGGACATGATGCGGGCGTGCTGGCGGACCAGCTCGCCGTCGTCCACCGCGTCGGTCAGCGCCGCGGAGCGGGCGCGGGTGCGGGTGAGCTCGGCGGCGAGATGGTCGCGCAGGGCGGCGGTGCTCAACTCGGCAATCGGCGTGCTCATCGCGGCTGTCTTCCGTTAAGTCCGGACGGTCGAGTTCCGTTCCCGCGGCCGGCAATCCGGCCACCGTTGGCTGAGCCGGCAATCCGGCCACCGCCGGCCATGGCACCCACGAGATCGTCTGCCGGGCAGCGACCACGCCGGACCCGCTGTTCGGTGATCTCCTCCACGAGAAGCTGCATCTCGGCTGGCGCGTTCAGCGCGGGCAGAGCGTGGCAGGCCAGCTCGAACACCGCGATCGCAGCAGCGGCAAGCGTGTTGTCGCGCAGGCCGCGTTCGGCGGCGTGCAGCCACCGCCCAACGGCCGGCGCGCAGGCATCCCGGGCCGCAGCGGTGACCGCAGGATCGGAAAGCAGGGCAGCCAGCACCGCCACCGGTACCAACCACTGCCCGACCGGCTGGGTGTCCAGGTAGCGGACCTCGAGATAGCCCTGCGGCCGGACCGGCGGAAACAGCGTGGTCAGGTGGTAGTCCAGGTCAGAAGTGTTGGGGGGGTGACCGGGCAACGCCCCGGACAGCCAGTCGGCGAAGGTGACGCCGCTGGGTACATCCCAACTACCCCAGGAACGGCGCTGGCACAGCAACGGGGTGTCCAGTACCCGGCGGGCCCAATCCCCCGCTGGATCCCATTCCATGGCCGAGTCCCAGCGCACTGAACATGGCCTGGTGCGGGCGGGATCCAGCGCGAACCAGGCCAGCATCCGGGATGATGCCCAACCGGTGCGCAGACCACCCAGCCAGGGAGAGTTGGCGAACGCAGCCAGCAGCACAGGTCCGAGATCATGTAACGCGGCCCAGCGCAGGGTCACCTCGGCGGGCGTGCCCGCGTCCAGGCACACCTGTACTGCCGCGGTAGAGCACATCATGGCCCGGCCCATCGGACCGATCCGGTCGAAAGCGGTCTCCATCGCGACGTAGCGGGGGATGTCGACCAAGCGGCGGGACGGGCGATGCGGATCGGAACCCGAACCGGTGAGGACTAGACCGGCGGGATCAAGCAGATCGGTCAAGGCGGCGGTATCGCCTTCCACGGTCGCGATCAGTTCGGTCAGCGAGGCACACGGTGGGCTGGAGATCTCGAGCTGACCACCGGGTTCGACCGTGACGGTGGAGCCGTGGGGAAGAGGGGTAGCGGGGCTGTCGGGAACGAGGGATTTCGGGACGTGCGCACCGAGGGTGTCGGCGAGGTGGCGGGCCTGCAACGGGCGATGGGGGTTCCCCGAGTGCTGGACCACCCACTCGAGCTCCGCGCCGAGCAGTTTCGGTGGGCCGTGTTTGAAGCAGACCGAGGCGACGTACACCTCCGCCTCGGCACGGCTGCGCAGCACCGTTGGTGGTGCTACCGCCGGCGACGTCCAGGGCTGCGTTGCCTCTCGCGCCACGACGACCTCCTACATTCGAGACGAGCCCACGCCACGCTACTCAGTTGCTCCGACACCCGCAGCGTTACGCCGTACGCAAGTAAGTACGGCGGGGCTTAAGCCAGAGCGAACTGGGTGTAATGCAGTTGCGCGTAGCGCCCGCCGGTTGCCAACAGTTCGTCGTGGGTCCCGCGCTCGACGATCCGGCCGTCCTCGATCACCAGGATCTGGTCCGCGGCGCGGATGGTGGACAGCCGGTGTGCGATGACCAACGCGGTGCGCCCGTGCAGCGCTTCGG
>JALZCN010000613.1 GCA_030863045.1 Actinomycetota bacterium
GTCCGGAGGTGCACCTGGGATTGTTTTTTTGGGGGATGGACGACGGCGAGCAGGTATTGCGGCTGGCCCGCGAGGTCGTACCGGCCCTACCGATCGAGGCCGGCGCGCAGATCGCGATCGGGCTCAACGCCCCGCCAGCACCGTTCGTACCCGCGCAGTACCACTTCACCCCCGGCTACCTGCTCATGGTGGTCGGATTCTCCTCCGCGGAGGAGCACGCGCGGCTCATCGCGCCCGTTCGGGAGGCACTACCGCCGCTGTTCGAGCTCGTCACCCCGATCCCCTACGTCGCGTTGCAGCGCACGCTCGACGAGACCGCTCCGTGGGGACTGCTGGGCTACCAGGAGGTGCTCTACCTTGATGAACTCACCGATGATGTGATCTCGGTAATGGTGGATCACATGCCGGGCAAGGTTTCGCCGATGAGCTTCTGCATGATCTTCCGCCTGGACGGAGCGTATTCGGCGGTGGGCGATGACGAGACCGCCTTCGGTGGTCGGCGCGCGCCCCGCTATGTCATCAGCATCGCTGGCATCGGCGCCACTCCCGAGATACTGAACGCCGACCGGGCCTGGGTCCGTTCGCTGTGGGCTGCTCTGCGACCGTACGCCCAAGACTCGGGCGGTTACGTGAACTCCATGACTGACAACGACGAAGATCGGGTGCGGGCATCTTACGGCGCTGCCAAGTACGAGCGGTTGGCCCGAATCAAGGCCAAGTACGACCCGGGCAACGTCTTTCACCTCAACGCCAATATCAAACCCGCCTGAACGGCATCACCATCGTGGCCAGTCCTCCTCGGCGTACGATGCGGTTCTGACATGAAGGCTCCGATGTCGCTCGCCGCGTACTTACTTTCCCCGACCTCGGCGCAGCGCTGCCCCGTGGAGAAGATCGGCCGTGACTGAGCTGGGCGCACCTCGTGCCCGGCTGCTGGCCGGAGTGCTCCTGTTACTTACAGTGATTATCACTGCTGCTGTGCTGCCAGTACCCACCGCGCTGGAGATGCGGTCCTGGGCGCAGTCGGTCGGCCTCGCCGCACCAGTGCTGTTTCTGCTCGGTCAGACAGTGGTGACGGTCGCACCCGTCCCCCGCACTGCGTTCACTCTCGCCGCTGGATTGCTGTTCGGTCCCGTGCTAGGAGTTGCCCTGTCGCTCACGGGAACCACGTTGTCCGCGGTGCTGGCCTTTGTTGCCGTCCGGAAGCTGGGACGTGACCTGGTGGCGCCGTATCTCGACCGCGGCGTGCTGCGTTCCGTCGATGCGCGGCTGCGCCGTCGTGGCTGGTTGGCCGTTGCGTCGCTGCGGTTGATCCCGGCCGTACCGTTTTCGGTGCTCAACTACTGCAGTGCGGTGTCGTCAATCCGGTTCCGCGACTACCTCCTGGGCACAGTGGGTGTGGTGCCCGGCTCGGTGGCACTCGTCGTGCTCGGCGATGCCTTGACCGGCGAGACCTCACCGGCGTTGCTGGCGATCTCGCTGGGTGGGGCGGCCATCGGCATCGTCGGCCTGATCGTCCAGGCTTGCACGGTTCCTCGAGAATCTCGATGACTTCCGCAGATCGTGAGCGCGCCGTCGTCCACGCCGTCCCCACTGAGTTGTTCATCAACGGCCGATGGCGGTCAGGTACTGGTGGCAAGACTTTCGATGTCGAGGACCCCTCCACCGGCAAGGGGCTGTGCGCGGTCGCCGACGCTGCACCCGAGGACGGAATGGCTGCGCTGGACGCTGCGGTCGCCGCCCAAGCAGGATGGGCGCAGCACCCACCCCGGGAGCGTGGCGAGGTCCTGCGCCGTGCCTACGAGTTGATGATGCAGCGTCAGGAAGACCTGGCCCTGCTGATGACGCTGGAGATGGGCAAGCCGCTGGCCGAATCCCGCAGCGAGATCGCCTACGCCGCCGAGTTCTTCCGCTGGTTCGCCGAGCAGGCCGTGCGGATCGACGGCGGATTCGCCACCGCGCCCAACGGCTCGGGTCGATTCCTCGTGATGCGTCAGCCGGTCGGCCCGTCGCTACTGATCACGCCCTGGAACTTCCCGGCCGCGATGGGCACCCGCAAGATCGGTCCGGCGGTCGCGGCCGGCTGCACCATGGTGCTCAAACC
>JALZCN010000617.1 GCA_030863045.1 Actinomycetota bacterium
CTCTCGAGCAGGCCCGGTTGAGGGAATTGGTGGCTGGCCCGGGGTGTGCCATAGCGCGCGGTTTGGGTCGGTGGAGCACCGGATGACTTACAAGCCTGGGCGGCGTGCGTGCGCCGTGGCGTTGTGATCGGGAGTGCATCGGGAGACCAGCCCGCGGGCTTGGGGAGGTGTAACCGGGGCGCGAGGGCTCTCCCGTCGTTAGTGAGCTCCCGAGTGGATTTTGACCTTGGCGGGTGTCACGTTGGGGGCTCTTCGTAGCAAGCGAAGGGAGAACCCTCGTGCTCGTTGAGACTAACTCCGAGCCGGCATTGCCGGCAGGGGTGCGAGTGCAGGTCGGTATCGACGCTGCGATTACGTCTAATCATCATGTCTGTGTCCGGCAGGTGGGCGCCGATGGGGCGGTAGTAACGAGCCGGTTTGTGGTGTCGCCGACGTTGGCCGGGCTATCGACGTTGACCACCCGGTTAGCCGGCTATCCCGGCGTGGTGGCGGTGACCGAGCCGACGTCGATGAGTTGGTTGCCCTTGGCGGCAGCGTTGGCTGAGGGCAGTGGGCAGCTGGCGCTGATCGGGTCCCGCCACGCCGCCCGGTTGCGTGGGGCGATCACCGGGAAGAATAAGTCCGATGTGATTGATGCCGACGTGCTGGCCCGCGCTGGCGAGGTTTTTGACTTGGTGCCGTTGCAGGTTCCGGTACCAGCTCAGCTGGCGTTGCGCCGGATCTGTACTCGCCGCGGCGCGGCGGTCATCGATGGCAACCGTTACCTGCGGCGGCTGATCTCACTGGCTCGCTGGGCCTTCCCCGATGTGTGGAACGGCTTCGCCGGCTCACTGGCCACCGCCAAGGCGGTGCTGTCCCGCTGGCCGCACCTGGCCCAGCTGGCCGCCGCGCGCCGGGCCACCCTGACCGCGGTGGTCGCCGAGCACACCCGAGATGTCCCTGACGTCCCAGCCCGCGCCGAAGCCATCCGGGCTGCCGCTGGCGCCTGGGCGACGTTCTGGGCCGGGCGGCTAGACCTTGATGAGTTGGCCTGGGCAGTCAGCGAACATTTGGCCGATCTGGAGGTTGCGGCTGGTCGGATCGACCGTGCGACCGCGCTGGCCACCCAGTACTGGGAACGGCTTTACGGTGATGACCCGCTGCTGGCCTCACTACCGGGCCTGGGACCAGTCACCGCTCCGACCATCCGCGCATTCCTCGCCGACGGCGCAAGGTTCCAGTCCGCCAAGCAGGCCGCCAGCTACGTTGGGCTCGCCCCGTCGAACTGGTCGTCGGGAACGGTGATCCAGCCAGCCGGGCGATCACCAAGGAAGGCCCCGCGGTGCTGCGGCTAGCGTTTTACCAAGCCGGCAACGCCGCCCGCCGTGTCGATCCCCAGCTGGCCGCGATCTACCACCGACTGATGGTGACCCGCGGACACTGCCACACCCAGGCCACCGTCGCGGTGGCCCGCAAACTGGTCGAACGGACCTGGACGGTGCTCGACCGCGGCCAGCCCTACCAACTACGCGACCCCGACGGCCAGCCGATCACCGCCCGAGCGGCCAAGGTGCTAATCGCCGAGCAGTTCACTGTGCCCGACACTGTCCGCGCCCGCGCCCGGGCCCACAGCGCCGCCACCCACCGCGCCAAACTCACCCGCTGACAAGGGACAGACCGCCGACCCATTCCCGCAAAGGCTCTCGCCGCCCACTTTCCGCCGCGACCACACTCGTCCCTTCCTCGATCGCTGCCCAATTGTCAGCGTGAAGGAGATGTCAACGTGCAGCGCCCGCAGGCGGACGTCGCTAGACGCCCGCTGAGGACGAACGACGTTGACCTCGACGAACGCTGACACACCATTCCCGCAGCGAGGAAGGGACACCCCACACCGACGCGGCGCAATAGCCCACGCCCACGCACGGTCACCAGCGCCGATCTTGACAAGTGTTAGGGAATCTCTTCGTCTCTGAGCGTGGTGCGCTGCTGTAGGACACGATCTTCAGTCTGGGCCTGAATATGGGCCTGGGGCCTCATGATCCGTGG
>JALZCN010000621.1 GCA_030863045.1 Actinomycetota bacterium
TGGTTACGTCGGCTACCTGGGGTACGAACTCTAGGCGGAAACCGGCGGCCAGAGTACCCATCAGGCCGACTCTCCCGACGCCGCGTTGCTGTTCATCGATCGCATGCTGGTACTGGACCACGCAGCTCGGATGTGCTATCTGCTCGCTCTCACCGTTGGTGAGGATCAGACCGATACGGTGGCATGGCTGGACGAAATCAGCGATCGTCTGTGTTCGCTACCTAGCGTTGAACCCTTTCTTGGCCAACCCGCCGTGCTCGACGGGCCCGACATGATGGATCCAGCAGTGCAACACGACGTCGAGCTTCGGCATGACAGAGAAGCGTATATCAAGTGCGTCGACACATGCTTACAGGAGATTCATCACGGCGAATCCTACGAGATCTGTCTGACCAACATGGTCACCATGCGGACGGCCATTAATCCACTGGGTGCATACGCGTACCTGCGGCAGATCAGTCCGGTTCCGTACGGCGCACTGCTCGACTTCCCGGATGTCGCTGTGCTGAGCGCATCACCTGAACGATTTCTTTCGATTGGAACGGATCGCGTAGCCGAGTCCAGGCCTATCAAGGGCACCAGGCCCCGTGGCGTGACGCCGTCCGAGGACGACGCGCTTCGGCGCGACTTACTCCATTGTGCAAAGGATCGGGCGGAAAATCTGATCATTGTGGACCTCATCCGAAATGATCTCAATATGGTGTGCGAGGTCGGTTCCGTGCACGTTCCTCAACTATTTCACGTGGAGACATACGCGCCAGTGCACCAGCTGGTATCCACTATCCGTGGCAAGCTGCGTCACGAGGAATCAGCGGTCGATTGTGTCAAAGCTGCCTTTCCGGGGGGTTCCATGACCGGAGCGCCGAAGGCCCGCACGATGGAAATCATCGACCGGTTGGAGGATGGGCCCCGCGGCGCCTACTCGGGTGCGTTGGGCTGGTTTTCTCTCAGCGGCGCCGCGGATCTGAGCATCATCATCCGCGCTTTGGTGGTCACTGGTGGTCGAGTCAGTTTCGGTGTCGGCGGGGCGATCATCGCGCTTTCCGATGCAGTAGAGGAGTTCGAGGAGACGGTTGTCAAGTCCCGAGCGATGATCACGGCGGTGATGGCGACGCAGCACTATGCAGAAGCCGGCGACGCTGCTGCGGTTGGCGGTGCTTAGCGACTCCCTGAAGGGCGGTTGGTAGTCCTTGAAGAGCGGCCACAGGCGAAGGCGGGAGCGTGCTCGGGCAGCAGTCCGATACCCACCGCTGTCGCCGGTATGGCCTGCAGCAGTGGGAAACGCTGCAGCAGCCGGATCGGTAGAGGTGGCCGACCCGACCCGGTCCCGATCAGGTCGCCGGACAGCACCGGGCCCAGCAGCCGAGCGTGGAGGATTCGCTGCACCGCCTGGGTCAGGGCCGCGGGTGCCCACCGCCGTACCTGCACCAGATCGAGATCGCGGCGGGTGAGCGAGCCATGGCGCAGTGGCTCGGCAAGCAGGCGGGCCGCCGCTACGGCGTCTTGGATGGCGAGGTTGATACCAACTCCGCCGACCGGTGACATCGCGTGCGCTGCGTCGCCCAGGCACAGCAGGCCCTCGGTCGACCAGCGCCGTAGCCGGTCCAGCCGGACGTCGAGCAGCGCGACGTCGTCCCAGTCACGCACCGCCCCCATCCGGTCACCCAGCCATGGGACCATCGCCGCTACCCGGCGCCGAAACGCGTCGACTCCCTCGGCCCTCAGCGCGGCATCCGAGCCTTTGCGGATCAGGTAGGCGCATTGGAAGTAATCCCCGCGGTCGATGAGAATCGTGGCATGGCCGGACCCGAAGCGTCCCACTGCACCCTCGGGTTCCCCTTCGTGGCGGGGTAGCCGGAACCACCACACGTCCATCGGGACCCCGAAGGATCGTACGTGCAACCCGGCAGCGTTGCGCAGCACCGAACGTCGCCCATCGCAGGCCACCGTGAGATCCGCGCGCAGCTGCCCAATGCTCCCATCGGCCGACCGGTAGCGCACGCCGGTCACCGCGCCTCCCTCGGTGAGCAGCCCGGTCGCCTCGGTGTGCATCCGCAGGGTGAACGTCGGCTCGGCGCGGCCGGCGTCGGCGAGCATGTCGAGGAAGTCCCACTGCGGGACGAACGCCAGGTGCTTGTGCGGACCCGGGATCCGGCGGAAGTCGCCGACCGGGAGCAGACCGCTGTCGAACTGGACTTGGATTTGCTCGGCCAGCCGGTGCGGGATCTTCGCGAACTCTTCGCCCAAACCAAGCTCATCCAGCAGGGTCAACGTTGAAGGATGGACGGTATCGCCGCGGAAGTCGCGCAGGAAGTCGCCATGTTTCTCCAGTACGGTCACCGGCACACCGGCCCGGGCCAGCAGCAGACCGAACATCATGCCGGCCGGACCCCCGCCCACCACACAACATGTCGTACGTTCCATGTGGCACCTCTTTCAACTAGCGTTGAATATACTTCATCTTCTACCCGGCTGGTTCCACGGTCAAGGACGGGATGGCGCGGATCAGGTAAGGACCCGGCGCCGTGCCGGCCGTGGGGTGGTACATATGCACTGGATGCGCCGTCGGAGTCGCG
>JALZCN010000622.1 GCA_030863045.1 Actinomycetota bacterium
ACACGCGACTCCGGTGTCTACAAAAGCCAGTTTGGGTGTGCCTACGGCTCGTTGGGTCTGTCCGGAGGACCATGCCGGGATGGTCTTGATGAGGAAGACGGACGACAGCAGTTCCAGGTAACGCAACAGTGTGGTCCTCGGGATGCCGGATTGGTTGGCGAGGGCCGCCGGGACGAGCAAACCACTAGCCCGTCCGGCAAGCAGTGCGAGCAGCTTGAGCAAGTCACCACGGCGCTCGATGCTCGCCAGCTCCAAGACGTCGCGTTCGATCAGGGTGGACAGATAGGAGTCGAAGAACGCTGTTCGGCGGCGGGAAGCACGGCGTACTGCCTCGGGAAAGCCACCGACGACGAGGCGATCCAGGTAATTGCGGCGGCGCAGCGGCGACGAGTGGTCGAGCCTGGGGCCGTGCCGGAAGGCCGCATCAACGAAGCGGTCTGGTTCGCCGCTGATCTCGCCTTGCGAGAACGGCCACAACTCGATCACTTCCAGGCGGCCAGGTAGCGCGTCGGGCAGGGTTCGCAGCGCAAGAACCCGGGATGAGCCGGTCAGCAGGAAGCGGCCGGGCGTCGGGTCCAAGTCGACGGAAACCTTGATCGGCCGGAGTAACTCGGGCACGAGTTGGACCTCGTCGATGACCATGAGCCCCTCGTGGTCCACAAAACCCGTCGGATCGTCGATGGCCGCGTGGAGCGTCGCTGGATCGTCCAGCATGCGGATCACTGCACCCGTTTGGCGGCCCGCAGCCAACCTGGTCAAGGTGCTCTTGCCGGCCTGTCGGGCACCGTTGATGAGGACGACACGTGTGTCCGCCAACGCCTCAATCACGAGGGACTCGGCGTGCCGTGGCACCAGGCGCGGAAATTCAATCACGGATAAATTGTGCCGTACAGGCAAGATCAATGGTCAGATAGCCGCCTATGGCGTGGCCACTTAGACGGTCAGGCAATGGTCACATGGCCGGTCGATCCGTGGTCGTTCGGCCGGAGTCACCAGCCCCGGGCGCGCCACTCGGCGAGGTGGGGACGCTCGGCACCGAGAGTGGAGTCCTTGCCGTGGCCGGGATAGAACCACGTGGCGTCGGGGAGTAGATCGAACACCCGAGATTCCAAGTCGTTCATCAGGCTCGTGAAGTCCTCCGGCGATGTTGTCCGTCCTGGGCCGCCGGGAAACAGCGAATCACCGGTGAACAGATGCGGTGTGCCGTCGGCGTCCCGGTGCAGCAGGGCGATCGAGCCGGGGGTGTGGCCGCGCAGATGGATCACGTCCAGCACTACCAGGCCGACGGCCACGGTGTCTCCGTGGCCGACCAGGCGGTCGGGAGGCACCGGCAACAGGGAAGCGTCGACCGGATGCGCGACGGTCCGGGCGCCGGTGATGCCGGCGACCGCGCCGAGAGCCTGCCAGTGGTCCCCGTGCCGGTGGGTGGTGACGATAGTTCGCAGAACGGGTCGGTCCGGGCCATGTCCCAGCAGGTTTATCAGCCGCTCGGCCTCATTGGCTGCGTCTATCAGCAACGCCTCGCCGGTGGACCGGCAGACCAGCAGGTATGCGTTGTTGTCCATCGGCCCTACCGAGACCTTGGTGACGGTCAGCGTTTCCAGCGTTCGCCGCTGCGCCGGTCCGCCCGGTTCGACCGCGCCGTCATAGTCCTCGAGAATCTCCACAGTCGCGACCGTATCGCGCCAAGGAGGCTTCCCGTAGGTTCCACATGCAGGTTCGCAGATGCTCTGGAAGCTGCAATAGGTTCGATATGCCGGCGGTGGGCTGCTGGGTCCGTAACCGTCGGACTCCCCGCATAGCATGGGCGGGGCCCGTCGGCACCCAAGACCACGGGATCGAAGGGAGCACGCTGATTCGATGGACAACCGTGGCTGACCGACTCGTCGTCCGCGGCGCGCGCGAGCACAACCTGCGCAGCGTCGACCTCGACCTGCCCCGGGACAGCCTCATTGTGTTCACCGGCCTGTCCGGTTCCGGCAAGTCCAGCCTCGCTTTCGACACCATCTTCGCTGAGGGCCAGCGCCGGTACGTCGAGTCGCTGTCGGCTTATGCCCGCCAGTTCCTCGGTCAGATGGACAAGCCCGACGTCGACTTCATCGAAGGTCTTTCCCCCGCAGTGTCGATCGACCAGAAATCCACCAGCCGCAACCCCCGCTCCACCGTCGGCACGATCACCGAAGTGCATGACTACCTGCGTCTGCTCTACGCCCGCGCCGGTGAGCCGCATTGCCCCATCTGCGGAGAATTGATCTCTCGCCAGACCCCACAGCAGATCGTCGACCAGGTACTGGCTTTGCAGCCCGGCACCCGGTTCCAGGTCCTGGCGCCGGTGGTGCGTACCCGCAAAGGCGAGTTCGTCGACCTGTTTGCGGAGCTGCAGTCCCAGGGATACGCCCGGGTGCTCGTCGACGGCATCGTGCACCCGCTGACTGACCCGCCCAAGCTCAAAAGGCAGGATAAGCACGACATCTCTGTGGTGGTCGACCGGCTGTCGGTCAAGGACAGCGCGAAGCAGCGGCTCACCGACTCGGTGGAAACCGCGCTGCGGTTGGCCGACGGTCTGGTCGTGCTCGATTTCGTGGATCGCGACGAGCACCACCCGCACCGGCAGCGCCGCTTCTCCGAACGCATGGCCTGCCCGAATGGCCACCCCATCGGCGTCGATGACCTAGAACCGCGTTCGTTCTCGTTCAACTCGCCCTACGGCGCCTGCTCGGAGTGCACCGGGATCGGCGTACGCAAGGAGGTCGACCCCGAGCTGATCGTGCCTGACGAGGAACTTTCGCTGGCCGAGGGAGCAATCGCGCCGTGGGCTATCGGGCAG
>JALZCN010000628.1 GCA_030863045.1 Actinomycetota bacterium
ATCGAAGTCCATCTCGGAGGCGGCGCGCAACGCGCCCCGACCGGTGCGCTGCCATCCCACCTGGTGCCCGTGAGCGCGCAGGCTGGATTCCAGCACACTGCCGATGGTCTCGTCGTCCTCTATCACGAGCAGCCGCGACACGCCACGAGCCTAATGGATCACTCCGAGACCGCGCCGCCTGCGGCTTGTGAGTGGCACACAGTGTTACAACACTGTGTGCCACTCACGAGCCGCCCACTGAGAAGCCGACCCGGCGGCTGTCCGCGGGCCCGATCTCGATGTAGGCGACCCGCGAAGTGGGTATCATGTAGCGTCGGCCCCGGTCGTCGACCAAGGTCAGTAGTCCCTGAGCGTTCCGCAATGCTTCGGTGACCAGCGCCTCGATCTCATCCGGCGTGTCCGCGGTGGACACCGTCAGCTCGCGAGGACTGTCCGCGACGCCAATCTTGACCTCCACGCCCCAACCTCCACGGTGTGATCGACATTGCCGTCAGGCTAGTCGAGCGCAACGCAGCCACTCACCCCAGCCCGAGAGCGGTCATCCGGCGGCCGTGCAGCACCTCCACCCGTCGAATGAGCGTAGCGAGGCCGGTCAGGTCCCCAGAGCTGCGGATGATCAAGGCAGCCAGGGCGTCGCGCTCGGACACGACCTGTTGTGCGTTCGTCACCGCCTCGCCGAGCAGCCGCCGGCCCCACAACGCCAACCGATCGCGGGTCGCCCGGTCGCGCTCGCAGGCGTTGCGCACTTCCCGCTCGGCGAACGCCGAATGTCCGGTGTCGGCCAGCACCTGTTTGACGAGTGCGGCAGTGGAGTCGTCCAGCCAGCCACTTATCTCTCCGTAGAAATCGGCCGCCAACCCGTCCCCGATGTAGGCCTTCACCAGCGACTCCAGCCAAGACCGCGGTGCTGTCGAGGCGTGGAAACGGTCGAGGCGTGCCACGAACGGACGCATCGCGTCATCCACCGAGACACCCAAGCCGCGCAAGTGGTTCTCCAGGAGACGGAAGTGCCCGATCTCTGCGGCCGCCAGAGCGGCCATCGCCACCCTGGCGGCCAGTGTGGGGGCATTGCGAGCGTCCTCGGCAAGCCGGTCGAAGGCCGACAGTTCTCCGTAGGAAAGGACCCCCAGCAGGTCAATGACGCCCTCACGTGCCACATCCACGGCGGCGAGCGTAGTGCCGGTTCGGCGGCGTGGGCGGTGTCACGCGCCCATCTGGTCCGTGGGCGGGTAAGCTGTGTGCACAGGGCGTGACACAGCCACCCTGGCCACACGCCCGGCTCGGTGGCCGATGCCGCCGAGTGCATGAATGTGAGCGCGGACCTGGTGTCCTCGTTCCCGGCTCAAGTTGCGCCATCTCATGGCGCGGAGCTGGTCGAGCGAGACGGCGGCGGACGCGCCAGTACGAGAGAGGCGATCACGCTGACCGTCAGCCAATCCACCCTGCCCGACACCTATCCCCTGGAGCGTCCCCACCCCGACCCGCTGGACCATTCAGAGACCGGTACCGATGAGACCGAGTCGCCACAGCCGCTGCAGGCCGGTGCTCCGGTCCGAGACGATTCACCCACTTTTGCCGAGCTCGGTGTCCGCGATGAGATCGTCCGTACGCTGCAGGCCGCAGGCATCGAACGCACCTTCGCTATTCAAGAGCTCACCCTGCCGCTGGCTTTGGCCGGCGACGACCTCATCGGCCAGGCCCGCACCGGCACCGGCAAGACGTTGGGCTTTGGGGTCCCCCTGATCCAGCGGATAACGACGGGGACCGACCCGCTTGACGGCACCCCGCGCGCTCTGGTCGTGGTGCCGACCCGCGAGCTTTGCCTGCAGGTCAACGCCGACCTCACCGCCGCGGGTCGCAACCTGGGCATCCGAGTTCTAGCGGTCTACGGCGGCCGGCCGTACGAACCGCAGATCAACGCGCTGGCCCGCGGCGTGGATCTGGTGGTCGGCACCCCGGGCAGGTTGCTGGACCTTGCCGAACAGCGCCATCTCGTGCTGGGCAAGGTGCGGGTGCTGGTCCTCGACGAGGCCGACGAGATGCTCGATCTGGGCTTCCTGCCCGACATCGAGCGAATCCTGCAGATGGTGCCGGAGCAGCGTCAGACCATGCTGTTCTCGGCCACCATGCCGGGACCGATCATCACGCTGGCCCGGACCTTCCTCACCCGGCCCACGCACATCCGCGCCGAGGAACCCGATGCCACTGCCATCCATGAAAGGACGCGGCAGTTCGTCTACCGGGCGCACGCGATGGACAAGCTGGAGCTGCTGGCCCGCATCCTGCAAGCCCGCGACCGGGGCCTGACAATGATCTTCACGAGAACCAAACGAACTGCTCAGAAGGTGGCCGATGAGCTCACCGAGCGCGGTTTCGCGGCTGCGGCGGTGCACGGTGATCTCGGTCAGGGCGCGCGCGAGCAGGCGCTGCGCGCATTCCGGTCGGAGAAGGTGGATGTGTTGGTCGCCACCGACGTCGCAGCCCGCGGCCTCGACGTGCCAGAGGTCACTCACGTCATCAACTACCAGTGTCCGGAAGACGAGAAGACCTACGTGCACCGGATCGGGCGGACCGGTCGGGCCGGTCGTGCGGGGGTCGCGATCACCCTCGTCGACTGGGACGAGGAGCCGCGCTGGAAGCTGATCAGCGACACGCTGAATCTTGATATGCCTGCGCCCGCGGAGACCTACTCCACCTCTGACCATCTGTTCACCGACCTGGACATCCCGACTGGCTTAACCGGGCGGCTGCCGCTGACCCGGCGTACCCGGGCGGGGCTGGCCGCCGAACCCGGTGACGAGGACGACCGGCGACGCGGTCGACGTGCCGGGTCCCGGCGTCGAGCTTTCAGTGGATCTTCCGACGGCCAGGCCGGACC
>JALZCN010000635.1 GCA_030863045.1 Actinomycetota bacterium
GTGGTGCGGTCCCGCACCAGTTCATTCCGAGTGTGGAGAAGGGCGTCCGGGCGCAGATGGAACGCGGACTGGGCAACAGTGGTTTCCCGCTGGTGGACCTGCGGGTCACGCTCGTGGACGGCAAGGCACACAGCGTGGACTCCTCCGACGCCGCTTTCCAGATGGCCGGGTCGCTGGCTCTCAAGGACGCCGCGGAGAAGGGCA
This sequence comes from Actinomycetota bacterium, assembly GCA_030863045.1. Taxonomy (GTDB): domain Bacteria; phylum Actinomycetota; class Actinomycetes; order Mycobacteriales; family Pseudonocardiaceae. The sequence goes on from JALZCN010000635.1 coordinate 205, forward strand.
CCGTGGTCACGCTGGAGCCGCTGGACGACGTGGAGGTGCGGATGCCCGAGGAACATCTGGGCACCGTGCTAGGGGACCTGTCCAGCCGGCGGGGTCGGGTGATGGGCACGGAGACCGACCAGACCGGCCGGATGCTGGTCCGCGCCGAGGTGCCGGCAGCCGAACTGCTCCGCTACGCCGTCGATTTGCGCGGGCTGACCTCGGGAACCGCCTCGTTCACTCGACGCTTCTCCCGTTACGCCCCGGCACCGTCGTCCGGCTCGGGCACGTAGCCCGCGGGCGTGGGTTCAGCGATGTCGAAATAGCGCGGCGCCGCGGCGGTACCGGCCAGCCGCAGCCAGCGCACCATGCGGTGTGACCGCAACGCCAGGGTGTCCCGTACCGCGTCGTTGTAGATCCGCCGGGCGATCACCACCCGTTGCTCCGCGTCGGCCAGCCGCCCCGCGCAGGAAGGGTCGAGTCGACGACGGTTCAGTACGGCAAGCGCTGCACCCAGCTCGTTCTCGACCTCTTCACGGACGGAGTTCGCGCCCGCCCGGAGCGCGGCGTCTGCGGCACAGCGCAACGCGATTCCGCCGTTCAACTCCGCGACCACCCGCGCTCGGCGGCACAGCGCCGCGTCCAGAGCGGCCCACGCCGCGTCGGTCCGCACATGCAACCGGTTCAACCGGGTGGCCGCGCGCATCGCACCCACCGCACCCGCCGTGGCGACCAGCGACCCGGCGGTCACCGCCAGCCGGGCAACCTGCATTGCCTGACCCTAGCGGGTGAGCCCAGCGCCGGGTCCGGACGCGAGTCGGCGCGGGTCGGCGGCCACCGCGGTCTCGTAGACCTGCAGCACCCGGCGCGCTACCACCGGCCAGTCCCACATCGACACCCGCCGGCGTCCGGCGGCAGCCAGCGCGGCCCGTCTCGCGGGGTCGTCAAGCAGGTCAACCAGCGCTGCGGCCAGCGCGGCCGGTGATCCGGCGGTGACCAGTACGCCGGCACGCCCACCATCGAGCACGAGACGGAAGGCGTCGAGGTCGCTGGCCAGCACGGGGGTGCCGGCGGCCATTGCTTCAGTGAGCACGATGCCGAAGCTCTCACCTCCAATGGCGGGAGCACACAGCACGTCCACACTTGCCAGGGCTGCCGCCTTGCCCTCGTCCCCTAACGCGCCCAGTACCCGGATATGCGATGCCAGCACCGGTCCCGCGGCACGCATCAATGCCGCGGCGTCCCCGTGGCCGACCACCAGCAGGCGCAGGTCCGGCCTGGTCCGGACCACCGTGCGCAGTGCCGCCAGCAGCACCGGCATGCCCTTGCGGGGCTCGTCGAAGCGGCCTACGAAGCCGACCGTGCCGCCGATGCGCGGGTATCCAGGTAGCGGTCGCGCCCCGGCGAAGTGCGACACGTCCACCCCGTTGGGGATTTCCACCGCGTCCCCGCCTAGGTATTCCACCTGCACCCGGCGGGCCAGCGGTGACACCGCGATCCGGGCGGTGACCTTTTCCATGGTGGGCTGTAGCAGACCGTGCGCCGCCGCCAGCGCCCAGGATCGCGCGGTGGCGAAGTGAAAAGTCGCCACGACGGGCCGGTCGGCAAGTGCCAGGACGATTAACGACAGGCTCGGCGCCACGGGCTCATGCAGGTGCAACACGTCGAAGTCATGATCATGCAGCCAGCGCCGCGCCCGGGCCGCCACGACCGGACCGAACGCCAGCGGGGCGATCGACCCGTTGTAGGGCACCCCTACCGCGCGACCAGCCGGTGTGACGAACTCCGGCAGCGGCTTGTCCGGGTTATCCGTGCTTTGTTGAGCCGGAGCCAGCACCTCCACCTGGTGCCCGAGGCCGCGCAGACCCATGGCCAAACCCAGCACGTGCGCCTGCACCCCACCCGGGGTGTCGATGGCATACGGGCAGACCATCCCAATCCGCACAGGCGCCCCCACTATCCCGCGTCGCGTAGCTGTGTGGCGGGCAGGTCCTCGATCCACAACGGCTGCAGCATGTGCCAGTCCTGCGGGTACGCGGCGATGTCGGTGGCGAAGTGGTTCGCCATCGTCTGGGTGGCCTGCAACACCGCTGCCCGGTCCGGCACGGGTATCGGCGGATGGAAGCGAATGCCCCAACCGTCCGGGGTGAACCAGCATCCGATCACCAGCAAGGTGGCCCCGGTGACCGCGGCCAATCGGGCCGGTCCCGCCGGCATCCGGGCGACACCGCCGAAGAAGTCCACGGCCACCCCGGCACCGGTGAGGTCGCGGTCGGCAAGCAGGCACACCACCCCGCCCGCATGCAGCCGGCGTAGCAGCCGCGGGGCCGGGCTTCCTGCCCCGGTCAGCGGGACGATGTCGAAGCCGAGAGAGGCCCGATAGTCGACAAAACGATGGTAGAGCGCCTCGGGCGTAAGG
>JALZCN010000646.1 GCA_030863045.1 Actinomycetota bacterium
CCGTGCACCCGAACCTCGCTGGCGAAGTCCCGAATGCCTGGCGGCAGCACCGCGATGCCTGCCCCCAGGGCATCCAGTCCCAGCGCCGCCACCTCGTCGGCAATAGCGGCGTCGGCGATTTGATCAACTCCGCACAGGGCAACCCTGCACTGGCCAACGCCTTGCTGAGTGACCTGCGGACGTGCCGTGATGATCGTCGCGCCGCACCACCATGCGCCCAGCAGCACCCCGGCGGTCTGCCAGTGCGGCGGTAGCAACACCGCGACCGCGTCGCCGGGTTGGACGTCTAGCTCGTCACGCAGCCAATTCGCGGTCTTGGCGGCCCAGTTGGCCAGCGTGGCGCCGGACAGTTCGACCCGATAGCCGGCGATGTCGTCGTAATGGGTGATCCGCGGTCGGGCCGGGTCCATGCGCAGCAGGGGGCCGAGCAATTCATCGGTGATGGTCAACGGCTGTCGAACCTTAACCTCGGGGGTGCGGTGGCGGTCAGGAGACGCAGGGCACCTTGTCACCCGCTATCGGTGGTCCCGGTGCCGGAGCTGGGGGCGGCGGCGTGCGGCTCGCCATGCTATCGGCGCGGGCCGTATTCGCGATGAACCACCCGATGCTGCCGGTGGCTCCAGTGTCGCTGCTGCCGGTGACCCCAGCGTCCACCCGGTGCAGCGACGCGCCGCCGATCCGTGGCCTGGCCGACTCGGAGTAGTCCCTGCCGAGGTAGACCTGCACGGCACCGGAAGAAAGGTTGGAGTCCTCCTCGATCGGCAGGCCGCCCAGGGTGGCGGCCACGGTACTACCGGCGTCGCGCTCGCCCGTCGGATAGCGCACCACACTGGTGGCCCTGGCCCGGGCGTTGCCGACCGCACCCTGGGTGAAGCCCTCGCCGACCAGCTGCTCGGCGACCCGTTTGGCGAGCCCGGAGGCGTTCGAGGCGTTGAGAACGTCGACTGTGATGGATGCCTTGGCAGGGGACGAGGGTTTGGGCACCGGCACCGGGCCGCCGTCGATGGCCTGGGCGACGAACCGCCGCACCGCCTCTGGATCGACATAGAGCACCGAGCCGTCGGAGTCGCTGTTACCGTCGCCCAGCACCGGAACGGTCTGGAACACCACGTCGCCAGCGGCAAGGCCCCGCATCCGGGTGGCGAAGTCAAGCACGTCGAAGCCCTCGTCTAGCACCAGCGACTGCTGGGTTGCGTTGATCAGCTGGCTGATCCGGCTGGGGTTGGCCAGCGTCCCCGCGGTCAGCACCTTGTCGGCCAGTGAAGCCATGTACACCTGCTGGCGCACGATGCGGTCGAGGTCACCACGAGGTAGTCCATGCCGCTGCCGCACGAACGCCAACGCATCCGGGCCCGAGATCAGTTGCGGCCCGGCCGGAAAGTTCGCACCAGAGAACTTGTCGCGAACCGGTTCCCGAAGGCATACCGCGACCCCGCCGACGGCATCGGTGAGCAGTGAGAAGCCGAGTAGGTTGATCTCCGCGTAGTGATCGATACCGACCCCTGTGAGGTCCTTGACGGTCTCCAGCAGCAGCTTCCGGCCGGCGGCGATGGACTGAGTACGCACTGTTTGCGGGTCAACGCCCTGCGCGACGAGCTGTGCTGCGGTGGCGCTCTTAGCTCGAGTGAACGCGGAGTTGAGTTTGTGCTTGCCGTACCCCTCGGGTAACTGCACGTACAGATCTCGAGGCAGCGAGATCGCTACAGCGCGTCTGCCATCGTCCGGGATTCGCACCAAGATAATGGTGTCGGTGAGTTCACCCTCATTGTCACCTGCGCGCAACCGGGCCAGCACGTCGCGCGGTAGCGGCTTGTCATGCGCGTCGGTCCGGCTGTCGATGCCCACCAGCAGGATGTCGGTGGCGCTGTCCGGAGAGGTCCTGCCGATCACATCCGTGGTGCTCAAGCCGCTGTGGAGGTCCCGGAACGTGGTCCATCCGTATCCGGTGAGGCTGAGTACCAGCGCAGAGACCATCACGAGTACCAGCTTGACGAGGCGAAAACCGGCGGTCGAACGTCCCCGAGGGTGCTGCCGAACAGGTTGCCGGGACGGTGCCGTCGCGCGACGCGGGCGAGGCGACGTCGGGAGGGGAGCCGGAGTGCGGGCCGGTGGAAGGGGCCCGGGGCGACCGTCCCTCGCAGGCGGCGGGCCGTTGGTCGGTCTGCGTGGCCGACCCGCTCGGTCGGGCCCACCGGCCGGCCGAGCGAGCCTGTCGTCCACCAACGTCCTCCCTCCTGCGACTGACGTGGCGGCGGTGCCAGGGTATAGCTGCCCAGCCAACGGCTCCCATCGAAAAGCTTGCTAGTCCAGACGTGTGAACCCCCGGTCGGGTTGCCGTGGCACACTCGACCGCTGTTGGCTGCCTACCGCTGGCCAGAATAGGAGGGCGCGCGCCAATGCGGCTGTTGGTCACCGGGGGTGCCGGGTTCATCGGATCGACATTCGTGCGTCGGGTGCTACAGGGCGCGCAGCCTTCCCTGGCCGGTGCCGAGGTGCTGGTTCTGGACAAGCTGACCTATGCCGGCAATGAGGCGAATCTCGCCCCGGTTGCGACCGATCCGGCGCTGCACTTTGTCAAGGGTGACATCACCGAGGGTCCGCTGGTGGCTGAGCTGATGGCCGGTGTCGACGCGATCGTGCACTTCGCCGCGGAGTCGCACGTGGACCGCTCGATCGTCGGGGCCGACCCTTTTGTGGTGACCAACGTGGTGGGCACGCAGACGCTGCTGCAGGCCGCGCTGGAAACCGGTGTGCCGAGGTTCGTGCACATTTCCACTGATGAGGTCTATGGGTCGATCGAGTCGGGTTCGTGGACTGAGGACCACCCGCTGGAGCCGAATTCGCCCTATTCGGCGTCCAAAGCGAGCGCCGATCTGCTTGCCCTGGCATACGCCCGTACCCACGGCATGGACGTGCGGATCACCCGCTGCTCCAATAACTATGGGCCCTACCAATACCCGGAAAAAGTCATCCCGCTGTTCGTCACCAACCTGCTCGATGGGATACCGGTGCCGCTGTACGGTGATGGACAAAATGTGCGCGATTGGTTGCACGTCGACGACCATTGCCGCGGCATCGCGCTGGTACTCGAGCGTGGTCGGGCCGGCGAGATTTACAACATCGGCGGTGGCACCGAACTGACCAACACCGAGCTCACCCGCTTGCTACTGGACGCCCTGGGCGCGGACTGGTCACGGGTACGCCCGGTGGTTGATCGCAAAGCTCATGATCGCCGGTATTCGGTGGACTGGACGAAGATCAACACACAGCTGGGCTACGCCCCTGAGGTGGACTTCACCCAAGGGTTGGCCGACACGGTGCGCTGGTATGCCGAACATCGGCACTGGTGGGAGCCATTGAAGGCGACATGAATCTCTCGCTGCTGGTTACCGGGGCTACGGGTCAGCTCGGCCGGGATCTGGTGGCCGCGGCCGCACGCGCCGGCATCACCCGGATCCACGCACCGGGCTCGGCTGAACTCGACGTCACCGATCCTGCGATGGTGTCCGATGCGGTCGCGTCAGTGTCGCCTTCGGGGTCGTTATCGGGCGGTGGTGTCCCGCTCGTGGTGATCAACACAGCGGCGTACACCGCGGTGGACGCCGCCGAGCACGAGGGTGCTGCCCGGGCGCACGCGGTCAATGCGGGGGGTGCCGCAAACCTGGCTCGGGCCTGCGTCGCCCATCAGGCACATCTGATCCAGATCTCGACCGACTACGTCTTCGCAGGCGACGCCACCGAACCCAACCGGGTCGACAGCCCGACAGTGCCGGCGACCGTGTATGGCCAGACCAAGCTGGCGGGTGAGCGAGCGGTGCTGTCCTCCGGGGCGTCCACCCATGTGGTACGCACTGCGTGGCTCTACGGTGCTCACGGCAACAACTTCGTCCGCACCATCGCGACCTTGGCTCGCGAGCGGCAGACCGTTCGGGTGGTCGACGACCAGCGCGGCAACCCGACCTGGACCGCCGATCTTGCCGACGGACTGATCGCACTGGCGCTGGCCTGCGACCGGGTCCCGGTGGGCGTGCTGCACTGCGCCAACACGGCTGCTACCACATGGTTCGGCTTGGCCAGAGCGTTGTTCGTCGAGATCGGTGCGGATCCGGATCGAGTGCAGCCCTGCCGCACCGCTGAATTTCCGCGGCCCGCGCCGCGCCCGGCGAACTCGGCCCTGGACACCACCGGGTGGGTTGCCGCCGGACTACCGGAGCTGCGGCACTGGCGGCGCGCGCTGCACGCCGCCGTCGCCGCGGGCGTGGCCGGCTGACGGCCCTCAGCGCGGTTGGGCTCCGTTGACCGCATCGCGTGGCAGTTTGACGTGCATCATCGACACGTTGTACTGCTCGTACTGGGTCATCGTGAAGTAGATGTCGCGCCCTTTGGAGTCCGGATTCAGGAAACCGCCGTAGAGGTGCGGGTAATCCTTGGAGGTGGCCACAGTGATCGGTTCACCCCACGGTCCGACGGGCTCCGGCGCCAGCCTGACCACGATCGCGCCGCGTGACTCGTCCATGGTCATCATCTGCCAGCTGTTGAGGGTCTTGTCGTAGCGCACCGACAGCTCTCCAACAGGGCCACCCACGATCGGGCTCGCGATCGCGCTGTCGCCCCGCTGCCACCGTTCCCCGATCCAGTACTCGTAGGCGGAGTTGTCCAGCACCCGCTGCTCGGGCACCCGGGCGACGTATGCGTCGCCGAAGCGGCCGTTGGGCGTGCCGAAGGCATAGACGAAACCGTCCCGACGGGCATAGGCGATCATCTGGAACTTGTCGTCCAAGGCGGAAGTGTTCGGTCGGTGTGTACCGGGGACGTCCTTCCAGTTCTGCCCGCCGTCATCGGAGTACGCAATGCCGCTGTAGTTCGTGATCCACTCCCCGGGGGTGGTGAACTCGCGCACTGACATGTAGGCCAGGAAGTTGCGTCCGTCGACATTGACACCGCCGGTCGGGATCTTGGTCATCTCGACGCCGTTTTTCTTCTGTGAGGGCAGCAACTCCTTGGCGTGGCCGGGTCGGTCGGTGACGAAGTTCTTGAAGGACATGCCGTCCGAGGGGTCGCGGTCCGTGCTGCGCGCTAGCGTGTTTGAGCGCCAATCGATCGCGGCGGGGTTCGCCTGGCTGCTGTGGGGGCCGGCCCAGCCTTCCCCGAAGGTGTCCCCGAATGCGGCCAGAATCCGCCCTCGCTCATCGGTCCACATGATGCCGAGATCGGTACCTTTGATCTTGTAACGTTCCACGGTGGCGTTGATGGACTCAGCGCCGGTGAGCACGGCAACTGGGCTTGCCGAGCCCACCGGCGCCGTGTGCGCCACTCCGGGTGCAGCTGCGCTGACCGTGACTGTTAGAGTTGCCGCACTGAGGGCCGCTAGGGCGGCGACCCCGGCTCCAGCTCGGTGACTCAGCATCATCTTCCCCCTCGTGTCTGAGCGCGCGCGCCATTGCGCGGGCGCAGTCATGCGCCAGCGTTTCTGTAGCTCTGTGCGATATCCCTCTGCCCCGAAAGAGGGGACGCGGCTCCTTCAACCGCGGTGCGTAGCTCGCGTGCGACTCCCCGTATAGTAACGTTATGGTAACGTCACACTCTGTACTCCGCGAGGGTGAAAGCTTAAGGAGGATATCGACGCCGCGTGTCCGCCCGAATCAGGCGCGGGCGAGCTGGTACGCGCGGACGGTTGCTTCCGCGCAGACTTGCCAGGTGTACCGGGCAGCGTGCGCACGTCGGGCGGCCGCAGCTACCGGATCGACGCTGACTCCATCCACGGCTGCCAGCGCCGCGGCCAAGGCAGCCGGATCCCCAGGCCGGACACAGGTGGCCAGCCCACCCGCGACTTCCCGCAACGCCGGCAGATCGGAACACACCACCGGGACCCCTGCGGCCATCGCCTCTAGCACCGGCAGACCGAAACCCTCATCGCGGGACGGCAGCACCAGTGCCGTCGCTCCAGCGACCACACACCGTAAGTCGGCTTCGTCGAGAAAACCGAGGGTGAGCACGCGCGACGACGCCCGATGCGCCGGACCCCAGCCTGCTGGCCCGGCGAGCACCAGTGGCGCGAGATCGGGTTGCGACCGGTGTGCCTCGAGCAGCACGTCGAGGCCCTTTCGCGGCTGCGCGGCACCGACGAACAGCAGGTACCGCGGTGGTAACCGCAGCATGGTGCGCCGCGCCGCGGTGGGCGCGGCGGCGCCGAACCATGCGGAGTCCACGCCCAGCGGGGTGACCACGATTCGCTGCGGGGGAATGTCGAGTCGCCGCGCTACCTGCTGCGCCACCGCGTCGCTCGGGGTGCAGACCACCGCGGCGCGGGCCACCGACCGCTCGACCAGGTCGGGCAAGTCACGTTGCGGCGGGGCCAGGAAGTCTGGGCGGTCCAAAAAGGCCAAGTCGTGCACGGTGACGACACCACGGGCGCGCTTGGACGGTGGCAACACGAAGTTGGGGGCGTGCAGCACATCGGCGTCGGCGGCGAGCAGCTCGGCGGGTGGCCAGTCCATGTGGCGCCACAACACTCGCAGCGCCCGCGCCGGGACCGGTCCACCGCGCACCGCCACCCCCGGGGGCACCGCGGCGCGTAACGCGATCTGTCCACGGGCCGTCAATGCGATGACCGTGACGTCCATATCGGGCCGAGTGGCCAGTTCGCGCAGCAGCGCGGCGGTGTAGCGCCCGATCCCGCTGCGTTGCCCGAGCAGTGGAGTGGCGTCGATGAGCACTCGTGAGTGGCAAACAGTGTCATGACACTGTTTGCC